>JANYHY010000405.1 GCA_025362165.1 Myxococcales bacterium
CGCGCGATCACGATGCGCGCAGTCGCGAGCGCGACGTTCTGGCTCGTCGATCTGTTGAGTCGTCTCGGCGTGCGTGCGCCTCGAGTCGCCGTCGCCTCGCTCAACCCACACGCCGGAGAGGGCGGGCTGCTCGGCTCCGAAGAAGCGCGCATCGTCTCTGGGATCGCGCTCGCGCGCAAACGCGTGCAAGCTGCACGTAAAAGAAGCCTCATTTCAGGGCCGATCCCCGCAGAGACAGCGATGCGGCGCGGTGCCGCGGGCGACTTCGACGGAGTCGTCGCGATGTACCACGATCAAGCGACCATCCCGATGAAGCTCCTCGCGTTCGGCCACGAGGTAAACGTCTCACTCGGTTTGCCGATCATCCGCACGAGCGTGGACCACGGCACCGCTTACGATCTCGCGCCTCGCTTCGCAGCAGACGCGACGGGCATGTCCTCTGCGTTGAAGCTCGCGCTGCGTTTGTGTTCAAGCCGCGGCTGATTGAACCCTAGTTCAAGTAGCGCTTGTCCTTTGGCGGGCGCTTGCTGACGTCCTCGCTCTGACCGCCGGTGACGACTCGCAGAGGAGGACCCGAGCGCGGCTTGCGTGCCTTCGGTGGGTCGTTCAGGTCGACCTTTACGGTAGAGCCGCGCCCGCGGAGCACCATGAGCTTGAGGCGCAAGTAGACCGCGCGGAGCGGGGAGGGCGAGCCCGACAACAAGAAGCCGGCGAAGAACCCGCCGAACGGCGACGCGGGTCCCTCGGGGATCGCGTTCGGGTAGATGAGTCCGATCACGCAGAAGCCGAAGGTGATCCAAAAAAAGATCCGCCCTGTGACCGGGAGGATGAGAAACAGGCGGATTTGAGCCGTGGCGTTCTCTCTCGCCCAAGCAGCCGAGATCGCCGCGAGCAGCGCGGAGGAGCCGAACATCATGTCGGGGTGCAGCCAGTGAAGCCCAACGATGCCGCTGCTCTGAGCGTTGTACGTGGCGTGGTACGCGACGAGCCCTCCGGCGTCCGGTGCAGCCGCCACACCGCCTGGCAACACCACATCCATCAAGAGAGAGAAGCCGAAGCTAGCAGCGCTCGCGATCAGCAGAAAGCGCACGAGACGCGCAGAGCCCCAACGCTTCTCGAGATCCGTCGCCAGAAAATACGCGAAGAGCGCAGAGAAGATGAACCCGATGCCACCCGTGGGCGCAGGGACGAACGTCGCCGTCCACAGAGTCCACGGCCGCACCAGCACACTCCCTGGCGTGACGATGAGCCTCGCGAGGATCGAGTCGCCCCCATCAATCCAATGCCACAGGATCCCACCCGCGATCCCGCCGAACGCCAGCAGCCCGATGAGCGCCTTGGTCACCGAGCCCGGACGGGGAAGCGCGAACGTCACCTGATCCACGCGTCTAAGGTAGTGGCGCGGCGCCACGCGCGCAATTGATGCCGCCTACGGCGGACATCAACGGCCTTCGGCAAGCGGAGGTGCCATTGGCACGCCCCAATTGTGGCTGGAATGCGCCAGGTCGATCCTTCGTCTACACTTCATTCCATGCTCGGCCGCGCTTTCGTAGTGTTCACCGCCGCTTGTTGCGCATGCATCGTCGCTGGGCCCACGACGGGCAGCATCCAGTTCGACGAGACCGTGAACCTCGGTTACTCGTGCTCGGGCGGCTACTTGTCGTCGTGGACCGTCTACAATCGCGAGACGCAGAAACAAGGCTCCGCGTCGTGCCAGCAGCCCGTGTTGTTCACTGACATGAACGATGGAGCGGTCTACACGTTCGACATCACCGGCTACAGCCCAGCAGCGAGCAGTGACAAGCCGTGCTGGCAAGGAAGCTGCTCGGTCCGCGCGATCGGTGGACGCGTCACCTACGCGGATTGCTCGCCGCAGATCAATCACCTCTGCGGCTACTAAGATGGACACCTCGGCGCAACGGGCGTAATCACACTCGCCGTGATTGTTCGTAGGTCTCTCGTCGCCGCGACTGTGGCTCTCGCGATTGGCTGCGCGGGGACGACCACGACCACCCCCTACACGCCGGTGACCGGCATCACGATCCGCGCAGACAGCTTGGTCACCGACTATGGGTGCGGCAAGAGCGCTGGGCAGGTCTACAACTACGCGGCCATCGTCTATGACGACGCCCAAGCAGTGCGCGGCGCGGGCCTCTTTCCTTGCTACGCGGACGGACTCTTCGCGAACCTCACGGGGTCTACCACGAGCAACTTCACGCTGAAGGTCTATGCGTTCGACAAGTCGACGTACGACGGACGACGAACGACCATCGACGCTGCGATCAACGCGAAGGACACCAGCGGGAACCTCTCGCCTGGCAAAAGTACGCTCGATCAACTGCGAACCTACGGCACCGATTGCGTCGCGACCCAGCAGAGCGGAATCCAGGTGCTCGCGGTGTGCAAGCCGCTGCGTTGACGTCGAACGACCGGATCGCTACCAGGGCGCCACCCATGCATTGGCTCTTCTCCCCCCACACCATCGGCGTCATCTCGGCCACACTCGCGCACGCGGGACCCGCGTCCGGCGGCTCGGACGCGCCGCAGCTCGATCCCGTCGTCCTCGTGCTGCAGGCGTCGATCCCCGTGAAGATCGTGCTCGTCTTGTTGGTCGCGTTCAGCGTCGCGTGCTGGCTGGTGATCGGCGTGAAGGCTCTCCATCTGTCGCGCGCGCGCGGTGAGTCGACGAAGTTCCTCGAGGTATTCGACAAAGGCATGCGCTTCGACGAGATCGCGCAGGGACTCACCGCGTTTAGAGGCTCGCCGTTCGCGCGCATTTTTGCGGTCGGCTACGACGAAATGCTTCGCATGACCGGCGGAACTCTCGCCAAGCTCGATGACGCACAAGGACTCCACGTGGAGAGCGCGACGAGACGCGCCGCGGCCAAAGAGGTGAGCCACCTAGAGTCATGGATGGCCCTCTTGGGAACCATCGGATCGACCGCGCCGTTCATCGGGCTGTTCGGGACCGTCTACGGCATCATGGACGCCTTCCTCAGCATCGGTAATCAGCAGAACGCGAACCTGCCGGTCGTCGCGCCAAAGATCGCAGAGGCGCTCATCGCGACGGCGATCGGCCTGGTCGCCGCGATCCCAAGCGTCATGGCGTACAACTATTTCGCGCGCCGTGTGCAGCTCCTCTCAGACTTGATGGAAGGCTTCGCCGCAGACGTGGCCGCGCGCGCGCGCATGGGCGGAGTGTAGCGATGGGCGCCTCGATGGGCGGGGGACGACGCGGCAAGCGCATGGGCGGCCTCAACGAGATCAATGTCACGCCATTGATCGATGTCATGCTCGTGTTGCTGGTCATCTTCATGGTCACTGCGCCCTTGTTGACCACGGGCGTCTCGGTCGATCTGCCAAAGGTAAAGAGCGCGCCGATGCAGACGGACGACAGCAAGATGATGGTGATCGTCACGGCGGACGAGCACGTCTACCTCGGCAAGGACGAGATCACTTTAGACCTGGAAAACAAGCTCAAAACGAACGCGCGGCTAGCGGACGAGAAGGAGCTCTACGTGCAAGCCGACGAGAACGTGAAATACGGCGTCGTCCTTCGGGTCATGGCCGCCGCGCGCGCCGCAGG
>JANYHY010000434.1 GCA_025362165.1 Myxococcales bacterium
ACGGACCTCTACTTCGGCAGTGATAATTCGGTCTCGTTCTGCACGATCGTCGATTGCTCTGGGTTCAAGGCGCCGCTCGCGCAGGTGAACGCGACTGTCACGTCGTCCTTGTTGCTCGATCCCGCGACGCACGTGCTTCGCTTCGGGGCCGCTGACAGCAAGCTCTACAAAGTGCTCGCGCAAGGCGTGAAGGCGACGCCGACATCCTTCACGAGCTCGCTGGGCTCGCCGGCATCGATCATCGCGTGCGGCGATCACACCTGCTGGATCAGCAAGCCGCCGACCGGAACCCCAAGCGCGTACACGTGCGTGACGGACTCGTGCAAGCCGCAGAAGCTCTTCGACTTCGCGGGATCAGACTTGGCGGCGGCGCTTGCGAGCGATGGCACCAACTTGTTCGCGGCGGCTTCCGTCCCCTTCGAGGGCGGCATCTTCGAGGCGCTCGTGACGTGCCCGATCGCCGGCTGCAACAACGCGCCGACTCCGATGGGGTTCGACCTCAACGTCCGAGGGCTCGCGTACTTCGACGGCTTCGTCTACTGGACCACCAACAGCAACCAGCAGACTGGAGACCTGGCGCGATGCGCGCCGCCTGGCTGCCAGTTTCCCCAGGTCCTCCAAACCAACCTCACCGCGCCAGGCGACATCGCGGTAGACGCGACTGGTGTCTACTGGACGAGCTCCGCCAATCCAGGCCGTGTCCTCATGTGCCCGCCTGGAAGCTGCAAAGACGCGCTCGTGACGATCGCCACCAAGCAACCGACCGCCAGACTGACGACGATCGACGACTCGCGCATCTACTGGGTGGTCCCGAACAACGGCGCGAACGACATCATGTGGATCGCCAAGCCTCGCTGATCAGGAAGCGCCACGCCAGCCGTGGACGAGGTCAGCGAGGCGCTTGTCCTCGTCGTCCTCCAGCAGGCCGACAGCGAGCACGTTGAGATTCGAAGGCTTCGTGATCTCTCGCGCAACGCGCACGACGTCGTCTCGCGTGACTGCTTCGATCTTTTGCTGCCGCTCTTCTGGCGTCTCGAAACGGCCGAAAAGAAGGCCTCCCGCGAAGAAGCCCGCCATGTCTTCGCACGCGTCGCGCTGCGCGGAGAGCTCCCACGCGTGTCGCGTCTTGCATCGCGAGAGCTCGTCTTCGGTGGGACCCGCGGTCGCGAGCTCCGTCATCAGCGCGAGGATCTCGGCGGTGACTTTGGTGGTGCGCTCGTGCACGACGCCCGCGGCAAAATCGACGAGGCCATCGTCTTCGTAGCCGTCATAGCCGCACGACACGTCGTAGCAGAGGCCCTGATCGTCGCAGATGCGCCGGTACAGACGCGTGGACATGCCGTCGTGGATGATGCGCATGAGCGCGTCGAGCGCGGGGCGATCCGGGCTGATCTCGGCGAACGCGCGGAACAGCACGCGCAGCTCCGTCTGCGACGACACGTTCTCCACGATCTGCAGGCGCGCCTTGTGCTGTGCGTGCGCGGGAGGGGGCGTGTCGATCCTCGTCCCAGGGTTCATCGCGCCAAGCACTCGCTCACCGAGGTCCAGCGCGCGACCCTCGTCGATCGCGCCAGAGAACGCGAGCACCGAAGACGCCGCAGCGTAATGCCTGCGGTGATGAGCACGCACTGCCCCTTCGTCGAACGAGCGCACGCGCGCGATGTCACCGGCGATCGTGTACCCGAGCGGGTGCGATGGATACACGAGCATGCGTGAGAGGTTGTCCGGATCGACTTGTCGCCCTTCGTCGTCGAGGTCCTCGAGGATCTCTTCGCAGACGATCCCCTTCTCGATCTCGATGTCGAAGAACGCAGGATCGAGCATCACCTCTGCGAACAGCTCGCTCGCTCGCTCGAGGTTCTCCGGCGGTAACGTCACCGAGAACACGCCGTAATCGGCCTGTGTCGCGGCGTACAAGCTACCGCCGAGCGTCTCGAACGCGAGGTTCACCTCGTGTGCGCTCTTCATGCGCGAGGTGCCGCGGTACAGCATGTGCTCCAAGAAGTGCGACAGACCGTTCGTCTTCGGGTCCTCGAAGCGGCTGCCGACTCGGACGTAGAGCGCGACGTGCACGCGGTGCAAGGCCGGGTTCGCCGTCGCGATGACTCGCAGGCCGTTGTCCAGCGTTCGAGTGCTGAACGAGACAGCGGCAACAGTCATTGCGGTTCGTCGGTCTCTTCTGGTCCCGCGTCGCCGTGGAACTGCGCCATGTACGCGTCGTCGATCTTCACTTCGGCCTTCGACGCTTCCTTCAGCCGCTTGACGTATGTGGCGAGCGCCTCTGCCTGTTTTCGCACGAGCAGCGTCTCGGTGTATGCGTCGCGGTCTTTCTTGAACTCCTCTGGAGTGGCTTGTTTGTGCTGCTTGAGCACCACCACGTAAGTGGATTGCGCGCCCTGCAAGAGCTCCGGGAGGACCTCGCCATCTTTCGCCGTACCGAACGCGAACGCGAGCAGCTTCGTGTTGTCGGCGGCGCCGAGCGCGGGGATCGGGTCTGCGCCTTGGTTGAAGCTCGCGCTGTCGATCGAGTGCGGTGCGGCGATGTCTCCCGCAGGGTTGATCTCTTGTTTGGCGATCGCGAGGGGCGCACCGCCGTCCCCGATCATGGTCGAGCTCGCGTCAGAGGCCGAGCCCGCGTCACTCTCGGGCGCTGCGAGCGACGGATCGTGCACGACCCCGAGGAGCGCGAGCGGCTTGAACGTCGCGAGGTACGCCTTGGTCGCGTCGTCGAGTGACTTGCCCGACTTCGTGTCCGCTTGGATCTTGCCCGCTGCGTCCTTCGCCCAGTCCACTGCCTTGGATTTCACGTACAGCTCGCGCTTCACGTCACGCTCGAGGCGCGAGGGATCGTCGCGGAGGAGGACGTGATAGCCGTACTGCGTCTCGATGGCCTTCTCGGTCATCTCACCGGCCTTGAGCGCATCGCCAGCGACCTTGAACGGCGTGACGAAGCTGTCCGTCTTGTCGCCGACGTCTCCGCCCTGCGGCTTGCTGCCGTCGTCCATCGAGACAACCTTGGCGACCTCGCTGAAGGTCTCGCCGTGTTTCACTCGCGCGACTGCTCGCGTGATCCTCTCGAGCGCCGCGATCTTCTCTCCAGCAGAAGCCTTCGGCGACACCTTGATCAAGATGTGCTTGAGGTGTCCCGCGACGGGTGCGCCTAGATCCGTCTTGCGCGCAGTGATCGCCGCCTGCACGTCCTTGTCGTGTTCTTTCGCCCACGCGTCGACGTCCGCGTCCTTCGGCACCTCTCCGAACACGATCGCGAACTCGGGGTTGAGCTCCACGCTAGACACCTGCGCGCTGCTCTTCTCTCCGAGGTAACTCTCGAGCGACTCCGCATCCGAGACGCGCACGGGAGCCTTCACGAGATCCCGCATTTTCTGGGCTAGAATCTCTCGGCCCTGCCACTCGCGGTATTCGATCTCCGAGCAGTCGACCATCATCTTGAGGTTGCGCTTGTAGATCGTCTCGTCGAAGTCGTGCGTCTTCGGATCGTGCCAGAACTGGAGCGGCTTGCCCTCGTAGGGGTTGAAGAGGAAGCCGTCCTTGACGCCCATCGAGTAGCCGAGGCTCGGGTCGTCGCTCGGGATGCTCACGCGCATCCATCCGTTGAAGATCGAGTCGGTGATCTCTTCGTCGCTCACCGTGAGGCCGAGTCGCGAGGCCTCTTCGATGAGGAGCTGACGCTCGACGAGACCGTCCAAGATCGTGTCCGCGAGGTGCATGGACCGCGCGCGACCGACCATGCGCTCGTGTGTGTGCGGGTCCACCGGGATGAGGATCGAGTACGTCGCCCGATGATCCTTTGGCTCGATGCACGTGCCGCGCACTGTGGCCGCGCACGTCTTCGAGAGCTTCGCGGACGTCTTGCCAGCGCTCGGGTTGAACTGGATGACGAACACGAGGACCGTGGCCACGATCATCGCGCCCGTGACGACCGAACCGAGGCCTTTATTGCGGAAGATGTCGAGCATGGCGAGGGGAGCGAGGACCTAACACGCATCCACGGGTATGGCGAGAACTAGCCGTTACAGACGGCTATCGACCCAAGCTCAGTTGCTCGCGTGAGCTTTGAACGTCAGCTCTTCTCCGCGCTTGTCGACTTCGATGCGCGTGCCTGGTGGGTACTCTCCTGCGATGACTCGTTTGGCGAGCGGGTCCTCGAGATACTTCTGGATCGCGCGCTTGAGCGGCCGCGCTCCGTATTGCGGGTCCCAGCCCATCTCGCCGAGGAAGTCTTTTGCTGCAGTGGTCAACTCCACGCGCAAGTCGCGCTTGTGCAAGCGTTCGCCGAAGCGCGCCAATTGGATGTCGACGATGCTTCGCAGTTGCTCTCGCTCGAGGCGATGGAACACGACCACGTCGTCGAGCCGGTTGATGAACTCGGGTCGGAAGCTCTTCTTCACTTCCTCCATCACAGCGCGGCGGACGAGCTCGGTCTTGTCTGCACGCTCCAGACCGGTGCGCTCTTCTATGGCTGAAATCTGGGCCGATCCGATGTTGCTCGTGAGGATGAGCACGGTGTTCTTGAAGTTGACCGTGCGGCCCTGACCGTCTGTCAGCCTGCCGTCGTCCAGCACTTGAAGCAGCACGTTCCACACGTCGGGGTGCGCCTTCTCCACCTCGTCGAAGAGTATGACCGAGTACGGGCGGCGACGAACGGGTTCAGTGAGCTGGCCGCCTTCGTCGTAACCGACATAACCAGGAGGCGCGCCGATCAGGCGAGAGACGGAGTGCTTCTCCATGTACTCGCTCATGTCGAGTCGGAGCATCGAGCGCTCGTCGTCGAACAAGAACTCCGCGAGAGCGCGCGCGAGCTCCGTCTTGCCGACGCCTGTGGGTCCGAGGAACAAGAAGCTCCCGATGGGCCGCTTCTCGTCGCCGAGCCCGGCGCGCGATCGGCGGACGGCGTTCGACACCGCGGTCATTGCCTCCTCTTGTCCAATGACGCGCAG
>JANYHY010000445.1 GCA_025362165.1 Myxococcales bacterium
CTCTCCTTTGCCATGACCTTCGTGCTCATTCTTGAACCTTCGCAGCTCGACGCGCGCGGTCAAGAAACCGGGACCATCGCTGTGCGCGAGAGACACGAGCGCTGTCCCGTCGCGGTCGAGCGATAAGAAACTACGATCGTAGTCGTGCTGCCGCCACCGAGCGAGCGGCTCGAGCAAGCCGCCAAGATCCGCCCGCGACAGCCGCAGTGAACCGTTCCCCAGGTCGTCCAGGATCCACAGCTTCTGATCGCGAAACGAATAGGTGATGGCCTCAATGATCCCGAGGTCTGCGATCGCGCACTCGTCTTCGCAGTTGTCCGAGACCGGCTTTCCGTGCGGCGTTACGTCCGTCCATCGTCCCGGCCCTGGAGCGCGAAACCAGATGTCATGAAGCGCACCGTGCTTGCCAGTAACGCTCTCGCCACCACCGACGAACACGCCGCCTGCCATTCGTGAATAGATCGCGACCTCGTTGGATCGCGGTGGAGGCGCCGACTTGTCCAACGCGCCGCCCTGTCCTGCGACCAGCAGATTGCCTGTTAGAGACGTGCCTGCGGTCGCGACCAGGCGTGTCCCGTCGCTGGAGATCGCCATCGCGTCGAAGGCGCCTCCGACGAAGGGCTCGATCGCGCTCAGCCAGAAAGAGTCCTTCGACAGCGCGATGGAAGAGACTGTCGAATCCACTTGGTCTCCCCCGCAATTCGCTTTGCCGCTGCCGCCGACGATCGGCAAGTCTTGAGCGGCCAGCAAAGCGCCATCCGCCTGGACTACGCCGAGCACTCCCACGGCAGGTTGCAACACCTGAGTATCGAAAGCTCCAATGTCGATCGAGCGCAGCAACCCGTGTGGAGGCGCGAGCAGAGTCTGACGCAGTCGCGATTGATTGCCAACGCTCTGCGTGGACAACAGCGACTGCACGGGACACCACGACAGACCGCTGATCTGCGGGACGATATCGATCATGCGGCCTCCGTCTAGATCACGACAACGACATTTCGCCAACGAGTCAAGCCGCGCTCGGTCGTTTGGTGGGCCGCGCGCCTACATGCGCTAGGTGCGTAGTCGCCAGTTGCCGATGATGGTCTTGCCGACGTCGTCGCAGGTGGGATCCGTGACTGTCAATTCGGGGCGGCCGCTTCGATTGAAGACAATGCCGTTCTGACGGAACACGCGACCGAACGCGATGGCCTCTTCGCGGTCCATTCCGTGCACCAGCCACGACGGCTCGCGCCATGTCCCCTCGGGCTCCTCTTCGTAACCGACACACGCTTCGACGCGATAACAGCCCAAGATCAGCAGGTCGCGCATCACGTTGTGGCGCTGGTCGTTGATCTTGCGCGGCAGCAGCATCGAGCGCGGATTGTACGCAGTGAGCACGACGAAGGGCTTGGTCAGTAGCTCCGGTAGAGTCGACGGATCACTGATGACGTCGCCGTCCAGCGACACTCGCAACGGCCCGTTCGCCGAAGGTAGCTCATAGACAGTAGAGAGGTATTGCCGAAGCAGCGTCTGATCCATGATTGCTTGTTACTCCAAACGATAATCAAGTGTCGAAGCGATAACCGACTCCGCGCACCGTGTGAAAGTGCTTGTGAGTGTCGTCTTCGAGCTTTGCGCGCAATTGCTGGATGAAGTTGTCGATGGTGCGCGGCGTGCCGTGGTGACCGGGGCCCCATACTTTGCGGAAGATGTCGTCGCGAGAGAGCGCGCGGCCCTTGGCCTCTGCGAAGCAGACGAGCACGTCGAACTCGGTCGCGGTCATCTCGACGAGCTTGCCGGCCTTCCTGACCTCGCGCGCACGAGTGTCGACGACGACGTCCGAGAACGTGATGTTGGCGGTCTTGTTCGTCGCCTGCGAAGGCCCTCTGCGGAGCGCGGCGCGCACTCTCGCCAACAGCTCCGCGAGACTGAACGGTTTGGCGACGTAGTCCTCCGCGCCGAGCTCTAGGCCGGTGACCTTATCCATCTCGCCGGTGCGCGCGGACAAGACGATGATCGGCATCACGAAGCCCTCTTTACGCAGGGTCGAGAGCACCTCGAAGCCGTTCATGCGTGGGAGCATCACGTCCAAGATGAGCAGATCGGGGTTGCTCGTGCGCGCGGCGACGAGACCGCCCTCACCGTCACCCTGGACGATGACGTTGTAGCCCTCTTTCTCGAGGTTGATGCGCAGCCCGAGCGAGATGCCCGGATCGTCTTCCACGACGAGAACGGTGCGCGTCTCCGAGCTCGCGCTACGAGGCTTGACGTGCTCCATCGCTTCGAGGCGACGTTACCACAGCCACATCCTCGGTTGGATCCGCGACTGGCTCATCTGACTCCGGCAGCACGATGACGAACGTGCTGCCTCTGCCTTTGGCGCTCGCCACTGACACGTTGCCCTTGTGGGCCTTGACGGTGTGCTTGACGATCGCGAGGCCCAAGCCGCTGCCCTCACGCGAGCGAGAGAGGCGATCGTCGATGCGGTAGAACTTCTCGAAGATGCGCGAGTGCTCTTGGCGCGCGATGCCCTCGCCGTTGTCCGTGACCTCGAACGCGACGCCGCTCTTGGGCGCGCGCTTCACCGCGAGCGACACGATGGGCGGGGTGCCGCCATATTTGTGGGCGTTCGTGAGCAGGTTCACGAGCGCGTCCACGATGGCGCCGAGGTCCGCGCTGACTGGCGGGAGGTTCGGCGCCACGTCCGTCGAGAACTTCAATGACGGATCCGAGCGCAGCGGAGAGAACGCCTCCACAGATTTTGCGACGACGTCTTCTACGCGGACCGCGCGCAGATCGTAGAGCTTTCGGCCTCCCTCCATGCGGCCCCAATCGAGCAGCTGCTCGATGCGCGCAGAGAGCTTCTCTGTCTCGTCCGAGAGGTGATGCACGCACTCGTCTTGAATCTTGGGATCGTCCTTGTTGCGCTCGAGCGTCTCGGCGAACAAGCGGATCGCCGTGAGCGGCGTGCGTAGCTCGTGGCTCACCTTCGACACGAAATCGGCCTGCAATTCGCTCAAATTCGCCTCGCGACGAATGAACACGAGAGCGAGCACAGCTCCAGTAGCGACCGTCGAGACGAAGCTGACGAGCAAGATGCCCATCAAGAGATCAAACCCGGCCTCGCCCATGAACATCAAGATGATGCCGACCGACAGAATGAGACCTAGCGGGATGATCACCAGATAGACGAGCAGCTGGACGATTCGGCGATAGCCGAGCCGCTGTCGGTTCTTGGTTGCGCTGCGTTTGACGGTCGCCACGAAACGAGCTTAGCGCGTAATCGCGGCGCGCATCACCTCGAGCGGAGCCACGCCGAGCCAGATCTCGAAGGCCAGCGCGCCTTGCCTCGCGAGCATCCCGAGACCGTTGCAGTGCATGAGCCCGCGCTCTCTAGCGGCCTGGAGGAAGGGCGTCTCGGTGGGTGAATAGATGGTCTCGAGAACGACGGTGGCGTCGCTCAATCCGCTCCAATTCACAGCAGCCGTGATGGGCTCGCCCGAATCTGCGCCGGTCATTCCCGCGCTCGTCGCCTGAACGATGCAATCAAATGTTCCGGTGGCCACGCGCGTTGCCGCGGTCAATCGTGCTGTCGTCTTCGGAGACAGCTCGGCGATGATCGCTTCGGGAGCGCGTGCATGGACGACGATCTCTCGCGACGCGCGCATCGCTACGATCGCCGCGCGAGCCGCCCCGCCGGACCCGATGACGAGCGCGCGATTGAGCTCTTTCAATCCGAGCGAAGTCAGCTCTGCCAGGATCGCCGGCGCGTCCGTGTTCGTCGCGCAGACCCGACCGCTACGGCAATGGAGCGTATTCGCGGCGCCGACCGCGCTAGCGATTTCATCCACCTCGTCTACCAAAGACAGCACTGCGCGCTTGTGCGGGATTGTCACGTTGACGCCCGCCAATGTGCCATTGCGCAATTGATCGATAATTGACCGCAGCTCCGTGTCATGAGTGACTCGAATGGCCTCGTACGAATGAGGCATTCCCAATGAGCGATAAGCGGCATTGTGCATCAATGGGCTCATGGAGTGCGCCACCGGATCGCCGATCACCGCAAAACGCAGGGACTTCACTCGTCCTCGTGCGCTCCGATGACCTTCGCGTCTATGCGGCCTCCGGCGACGCGGACAAGGATGATATCTCCCTTTTTCACGTCAGTCGGGGCGCGCACTGGAGAATTATCCTTCAATGCTATCGCATAGCCCCGGCCGAGGACGGCGAGGGGGCTGAGCGCGTCCAGGCTCGCGATGGCGCGCGCGGAGCTCGACCGGGCTCTGTCTACTTTGGAGACCATCAATGACTCGAGCTGGGCGTTCAATCGAACGAGCTCTGCGCGTCTTTGGTGGAGCACGGCGCGCGGGTGGACGAGCGCGAGCCTGCGCGACAAAGCGTGGCTGGACTTGGTGCGAGCTCGCGTCAGCTCGGTGGCGACTCGAGAGAGGCGCGTGTCCAGTTCGTCTTTCTTCTGCTGCCACGAGGCGATCGCGAGGCGCGGATCGCTGAGCTTGTGAGCGACCGACTGCATGCTCGCGCGCCTTCGGGCCACGAACGCGAGCATGGCGCGCTCGAGGTGCTTGGATTGTTTGTCCACGAGGCGTCGGCGGCTCGCGCGATCGGGGACGACCATCTCTGCGGCTTGCGATGGAGTGGCGGCGCGCGCGTCTGCCGCGAAATCGACCAGCGGGACGTCCTCGTCATGACCGACCGCCGCGATCACGGGGACGCGACAGGTGGCCACTGCGCGCACGAGGACCTCTTCGCTGAACGCGAGCAGATCGTCGCGTGAGCCGCCACCGCGACCGAGGATGACGACGTCCACTCCTCGCACGCGACTGACGAGCTTCAACGCGCGCGCGAGGCGCTCCCCCGCTCCCGGCCCTTGCACTTGCGCGGACATGAGCAGCACATGCGCCCCGCCGCGACGGTTCGCGACTCGCGCGATGTCGTGAATCACAGCGCCCGTCGCGCTCGTGACGACGCCGATCACGCGGGGATCAGCCGGGATCGCGCGCTTACGCTCGGGCTCGAACAGACCCTCGGCGCGTAGCTTCTCCTTCAGCTTCTCGAGCGCCTCGAGCAGTGCGCCGCGTCCTTGGTCTTCGACGCGATCGCCGACCAATTGAAGTCGCCCGCGCGGGACCCAGAACGTGGGACGAGCGCGGACTCTCACGCGCGCGCCATCCTTGACGAGCTCGCGCATCGCTGAAGTGAGGTTCGTCTTGTAGACGACGACATCGGCGATCGCGTCCTCCTCTTCGTCCTTGAGCGTGAAATAGAGGTGCCCGCTGGACGAAGGCTTTGCGTTTTGGATCTCTCCACGCACGAGCACCGCTCGCGGGAACGCGACATCCACCGCCGAACGCAGCGCCTTGCCGAGCTGCGACACGGAGAGCACGGTCAGTGCTGGGGGCACCTCGCGTGGCGCGCCTCCACCCTCGATCACCTGCGCGTCTTCCGAGACCGGGAACGGAAACTCGTTCTCGAAATCGATGACGTCGCTCACTCCGCGACTCTGTACCTTCTCGGACCGAGTTGGTACTAGAATGCATTGCCCATGAAGCGCGAGCTCATCTTCGCCGTTGTCTGCGGGTCGATGCTCGCGTGCAACCGTGCGCCGCTGGACACCGCGCCGAGCGTCGATCTGCAGCAGTTCCAAGGCAAGTGGTACGAGATCGCGCATCTGCCGCGACCCACGCAAAGAGACTGCAACGACACGACCGCCACTTACACGCTTCAATCGGACGGACAGCTCGCGTTCGTCCACGAGTGCACGCTCACGGACGGCACCTATCACGGCGCCACCGCGCTCGCGAAGGTGACTGACGCGCGCGATCCCAGCAAGATGCAGGTCGATTTCGGCGGCGTGATGGGCGACTACTGGATCCTCGAGGTCGCGCCGGACTACCGATACGCCGTCGTCGGCCACCCCTCGCGCGACTACCTTTGGATCCTCAGCCGCTCGCCCAACATGAACGGCGCCGATCTCAAAGCGGTCGTCGATCACGCGCACAACAACGACTTCGACACGAGCAAGCTCGAGTACACCAAACACACCGCAGACCCCATCGGCACGCCTGCGCCAGCGTCCACCTATGGTTGCTCGTCGAGCGCAGCAGGTGGCGACCCACTACTAGCTCTCAGCCTCGCGAGCCTCCTCGTGTTCCGCCGCCGCCGCCGACGTCCCTAGACCCGACGGATACTCAGCGCTCCGGACGTGAGGTTGGAATAGGACTCCTCCTGAGAATCCCGAGTAGCGACCGAGGACGTACGCTTCCACGGGAGGGAGGAACCCTAGGTCGCTAGTGGGGCTCGTCCAAAAACGTGTCGGCCCAGCCTCTAGTCAGTTGAAGTTCGCTTTGCAGAAGTCTGTCTCGGTCTGGTTCACGGGAGGGTCGGCGAGCGTTGGTGGCGTCGCGAAGGTGGCCTTGGTGAAGTCGAACATGTCCATCAGGGGATCGGCGTTGGCGTCGCGCTTCGTGAGCGCGGGGACCTTGAATTTGGTCTCGATGAAGCGCGTGATGCTGGCGTGATCGTAGGTCGCGTGACCTACGTAGCCTGCCTTTGCGTACGGTGAGACGACGATGAGCGGGACGCGCACGCCGTAGCGATCGAAGGCGCCCACGGTGGTGTCTCCCTTCTCGAGGATCGGCTGCTTGTCATCGGGTGCGCACGCAGCGGGCGGCGGAAGGTGATCGTAGTAGCCGCCGTGCTCGTCCCACGTGAGAAACAACGCGGTGTGCGCCCACTGCGGGCTCTTCATGAGCGCGTGGATGACGTCAGAGACGAACTTCTGTCCGATCTGGATCTGCGCCGGCGGATGCTCATCGTTGCCGTCGAAGTTCTCGTTGGTGTTCTTGGCGTCGACGAACGACACCGCTGGCAGCGTGCCCGCGGCGATCTGCGACATGAACGTGGCGATGTCCGAGTTGATGCGCCGCCCATCCCAGCGCGACGCGCCTGCGGTGCTCAAGACCACGCCGGCCGAAGGCACTCCATCCGTGTAGAGGTTCCAGTCCACGTGACGCTTCTCGAGCTCGTCCAGGATGACCGCGTCGTTCGCGGGATACGGATACGCGCTGATGTCGGGGAACGAGTTGGTCGTCTGCCCGAAGCTCGTTGCAGCATACACATACATGCGATTGGGCCACGTCGGGCCGAGCACGGACGCGTGATAGTGGTCCGCGATCGCGAACGTCTTGGCGAGATCGTAGTAAAATGGAAGGTCGCGCTCGTCGTACCAGAACATCGCGCGATCGCCCTTCTTCAGGCTTGGATCCGCGGTCATCGAGAGTTTGTTTCCGTCCCATCCTTCATTCGCCAAGACGAAACCGTCCATGCCGCCGTCGTTCCACTCTTGATGAGTGCCGCTCCACTCGTGGTTCGTGTCGAGCGTGCAGAGGTG
>JANYHY010000453.1 GCA_025362165.1 Myxococcales bacterium
GCTGGCCGTGCTCGCGGGCGGGATCTCGAGCGTGTCGCGATTGAACGGCGGCAAGGCAATATCGATCAAGCTCCGTTTGGACACGAGCGCCGCCATGAAAGAAGCCGCAGACAAGGCGCACGGACCCGTCGCGATCGTGCGCGGCACCAGCGTGCTCGTCGTTCAACCGATCACTGCCGAAACGAGCTCGTTCGACGTGACCTTCGGTGACGACATCTACTCGTACACGCGCGCGCACATGACCAAGAACCTGCTGGAGACTCCGCCCGTGCCGCCGCTGGAGCGTACGGAGGTCAAGCCGCTCGCGCCCGACTGGTCCGTGGCGATCGCGTGCATCGTGATCCCGATCATCATGTCGATCGGCTGGCTGGTGTTCGTTCGCCGCTTCGACCGCGCACAACCGGAGCCCTGGTGGCTGGTGCTCGCGACGTTCGCGCTCGGTGGCTTGAGCGTGATCCCGGCGGGGTTCGCGGAGTACTACTTGATGAGCGCCTCGCCCTACTTGAACCCAGACGTGATGACGCTCGGCGGGCAAGTCCTCGGGCTCGTGCCAGGCCTCTTCGCGTTCACCTTGGTCGTCGGCGTGTCTGAAGAGGGCAGCAAGTTCCTCGGCGCGTGGAGCCTCGCGCGGCATCGACGCGAGTTCGACGAGCCCATCGACGGCATCGTCTACGGAGCCGCTTCGGCGCTTGGTTTTGCGGCGATCGAGAACATCAAGTACTTCGCCGCGGGTCGCATGGGCGGCACGCTCGTCGTCGCGCGCGCGTTCATGTCCGTCCCTGGCCACATGTTCTTCGGCGCGATTTGGGGATACGCGCTCGGCCAGAAGCTCGTGCGAAAACGGACGAGCGTGCTCTTGTACTTCTTGTTCGCAGCGTTCTGTCATGGCGCGTTCGACACCGTCCTGTCGATCGACGGCTTGCAGCTCTTGGCCATGGCGATCAACGGGATGCTCGCGATCCTGTTCGTCGTCTTCTTGCGCCGCGCACTGCGGCACGGCACGGTCACCGCGGGCCGTGACGAGGCGGTCCCGAGCGCGCAGCGTTGGCTGTTCACTATGGGCTCGGCGGGTCTGACCGTCGCCTACACCATCATGATCACCGCCGTGGCGATCGTGCTCTTCGGCGTGGGCATCTACTACGAGCTCGCGCACCACCGCGTTGGGATGAGCTTCGTCGGCATCTCCGCGACGATGCTCCTCTTGTTCGGCATCGCCGCCAACGGTCTGTCGCAGGTGCTCCCGCTGGACGCCGCGGTCGACGCCGAGGGCGTGACGTTCGCAGGGGCGACGCGCAAATGGGCAAGGATCAGCGGGATCGAGCGCGTTCCTGCGGCGAACATCTTCGGCCCGCGCGGAGCGGTGAAGCTTCGATCCGCGGACGGTGATTTGCTCATCGGACCGGGAGATCCCTCGACGGTGGAGCGCTTGCTCGCCAGCCTCAACACGATGATGAAGCCCAAGACCTGAACCATGAAGGATCGGATCTCCACGGACGACGCGCGCTTGCTCGCCACGTTGGAGCGGGCGTTTGCCGCTCACGCAGGCGCGGACGGCGTCATCGATCACGCGGACCTCGGGCGTGCGCTCGGCTTGCGCGATCCCGACCTCGTTCGTCGCGTGCTCCGCGGCTTCGATCTCAACGCGGACGGAGTCATCCAGAAGGACGAGTTCCTCACGGGCGTTCGCACGCTGTTGTTCGGCTCCGATCGAGACAAGCTCTGGTTCGCGTTTCGCGTCCACGATCGCGACGACGACGGCGTGCTCGATCAACAAGAGGTCTTGCGCATGATCGGGATCTCGCTCGCGGAGAGCGACGTCACCGCGCGCGCGTCGCAGCCTCCAGAGCACCTTTCACGCGCGCTCTTCACGGCGGCCGATCAGAACCAGGACGGCAAGATCTCGTTCGACGAGCTCGCGGCCGTCGTGAGCAAGCGCCCCGCTTTGTTGCGCAAGATGACGCGAAGCGAAGCGATCTGGATCGCGCCGAACGAGGAGCTGCTCGCCTGGATCGACGAGTTGGTGCCGCCTTCGGCGGACATCAACGGCCTTCGGCGTAGCGGAGGTGCCGTTGGCACGCCCCAGAAGCGCGCGCCGAGCTCGATCGCCACGTCGCGCTCGTTCGAAGGGCTGTCGCTCGCGATGTGGATCTCGTGGGCGCTCGTCAACGTCGCGGTCTTCGTGATCGCCATGCTCGTCGGAGAGGACGGCCACCCCGCTTATGGAATCGGTCGCGCGCTCGGCAAGTGCATCGACTTCGACGGCGCGTTGATCCTCTTGCCGATGATGCGGCGGTTCCTCGGCTGGGTGCGACGATCGTTCCTCGGCTTGCTCGTGCCCGTAGACGACGCGGTCGATTTTCACCGCATCGTCGGTCACACGCTCTTCGCGCTCTCGATCACCCACGCGACGGCGTTCACGATCGCATACGCGGCTGGCCACTCTTCGCCGCTGCAGCTCCTCGACACCGCGCGTGGGCTCACCGGCGTCATTCTGCTCATCGTGTTCACGACGATGTGGATCTTCTCGCTCGCGTTCGTGCGCCGCAGCAAGCGCTTCGAACTCTTTTACTTCACGCACTTGTTGTACGTGGTCTGGCTGGGTGTCGCGATCGCGCACGCACCCCAATTTTTGTGGGCCGCCGGTGTCCCCATCCTCGGATTCTTGATGGAGCAAGCGTTGCGCCTGCGGAGACGCGGCCGCAAGGCGACTGTGATCGCGAGCGAGGCGATGCGCTCGGGAGTGACCCGCCTCGAGTTCGACAAGCCGAAGGATCTCGCCGCCGGCGCGGGCGACTACGTGTTCTTGCGCATCCCCAAGATCGCCAAGCACGAGTGGCACCCGTTCACGATCTCGAGCGCCCCCGAGAGGAGCACGCTCGCGTTCCACATTCGCTCGCTCGGCAACTGGACCGCCGCGCTGCGCGAGCACGTCGAGAGATCGCCGAACGACGTAGAGCTCATCGCTTACGTCGACGGCCCCTATCACTCGCCCACCGCGCCGATCTTCGAGTCGCGCTTCGTCGTGTTGATCGGCGCGGGCATCGGAGTCACCCCGTTCGCGAGCGTGCTCGAGTCCATCGTGTTGAGAGCCAAAGGAGCGCGCCCGGGCAAGCTCGAGCGGGCCCATTTCTTCTGGCTCAATCGCGACGCGTATTCGTTCGAGTGGTTCGCGCAGCTCCTCGCTGAGCTCGAGCGCGAGGACACGCGAGAGCTCTTGGACATGCACCTCTGCATGACCGGCGCGCGGAGCGGCGTCGCCACGCTCGGCCTCGAGATCGCTCGCGAGGTGATGCACGCGGCCGGCCGCAGCGACGTCGTGACGGGCCTGCGCACCAAGACGCATTTCGGACAGCCCGACTGGCAGACGATGCTCGGGCTCATCGCCGCAGAGCACAAAGGTGAGCGCGTCGACGTGTTCTATTGCGGGCCGCCCGCGCTCGCGAACAAGCTCAAGCCGATCTGCGAGCGGCTAGACATGACGTTCCGCGAGGAGAAGTTTTGATGCGCGGCGCATTCCTGATCGCGGCGATTTTCGTGGGAGCGCTGCTCGCGTGTCGGGGGACGGCGACAGACGCTTCCCCTATGAACATGCACGACGAGAGCACGTGCGTGCAGTGTCACAAGGATGACTTCAACGCGACGACGGAGCCGATGCATCCCGGAAAGAAGCCAACGCAGTGTGATGTCTGCCACACGCAAAACGAGTGGCGGCCTTCGCGACTCGCGCA
>JANYHY010000454.1 GCA_025362165.1 Myxococcales bacterium
GGCGCGAGTCGAGGAGCGGACGCAGCACGCGCTTTGGGGGTACGAACAGGCTGCCGATGCCGCACGAAAGGCAGGCAATCTCCCTCTCGAAACGATCGCAATGCAGCTCGCGATTCGACTGACGCGCTCGACGGACCTGGGTCGCGCGATGCGATCGTGGCTCAGCGACGCCCACGCCGTCGTCTCACAGTGGGGCGCAAACGCTCTCCTGCCCGCGCTGGGAGCGATGAACCCCGATGTGCGCGCCCCCCTGTCGCCGCTGACGGCCGATGAAATCGCCGCGCGTGGCGAGCAACAACTCGACGTGCTCACGGCGATCAAGGCGTCGCAGGCACTGTCGCGCGAGACCACGGTCGACGGACTGACGCGAGCGCTGCTTCGAGTCGTCCTCGAGCACGCGGGCGCCCAGCGCGGGGTCCTGCTGCTGACACAGCACGGCCGCCTCGCCCTAGCAGGTGCGGCTTCGATCGATGGCGACGCGTCACACGAGGTGTCCGAGTCGATCGTGCGCTACGTCGAACGAACCAGCGCGGCCGTCGTCTTGGCCGATGCCTCCAAGGATGAGACTTTCGGTAGTGATGCCTATGTCACCAAGAGGCGCGCGCGCTCGGTGTTGTGCTTACCGATCCTCGTGCATTCGCAGACCGTCGGGCTGCTGTATCTCGAGAACAATCTGATCACGGGCGCGTTCTCCCGCGAACGACTTGCCTTGCTCGAGGTCATGGCGAGTCAGCTCGCGATCTCGCTGGAGAACGCGAAGCTCTACGGAGAACGGCAGCTCCGCGCGGAGCGGGCGGCGCGCGAGGAGGCGAGCACGGCCACGGCGATCCTCGAGAGGAGCCGGCTCGCCGCGCTCTTCGAGCAGGCGCCGGCAGGAATCGTGGTGCTCGATGGACCCGAGCACGTTATCACGCTCGCCAACCCCCCCTACCACGGGATGACGGGCCATCGTCCACTGAAGAACCTGACGGTCCGCGACGCGTTTCCCGAGCTGAAGGACCAGGGATTTTTCGAGGTCCTCGACCGCGTGTTCGAGACCGGCGAATCGTTCGAGGCTCGAGACGCGCTCGTGAGGTTGTCGGGAGGACCCGACGGGGCGCTCGTGGATCGCTTCTACGACTTCGTGTACCAGCCATTCCGCGACGGCGACCAGGTGGTGAAAGGGATCATGGTCCTGGCGTTCGAGGTGACCGATCGCGTTCGTGCGCTCCACGCGCTGGTGGACAGCGAGCAGCAGCTACGTCTCGCGACCGAAGCGAGCGGCATCGGCAGCTGGGAGATGGACCTGTCCACGGGAGAGCTCGTGCGTGCGGTGAGGCTCGAAGAGATCTTCGGCTACGGCGGGCCACTTGTCGGCTGGAGCTATGCGCAGCTGCTCGACCACGTCCTGCCCGGCGAGCGGGCGGCCGTCGACGACAGCTTCAACGCCGCCGTCGGCGCCGGGGGTACGTGGCTGGTCGAATGCGGGATTCTCCGAGCGGACGCTACGGTCGGCTGGATCGAATTTCGAGGTCAGCTACGTCGACGGGGCGACGATCGACCGAGACGAATGTTCGGGACCATCATCGACATCACGCGTCGCAAGACCGCGGAGACCGAACGCCAGGTGCTCATGCAGCGCGAGCACGCGGCTCGCCGTGAGGCTGAGCGGGCGAACCGCTCGAAGGACGAGTTCCTCGCCATGCTCGGGCACGAGCTACGCAACCCGCTTGCGCCGATCGTCACCGCACTACACCTCTTGCGTGAGCGCGATGGAGACGCAAATCAACACGAGCTCTCGATCATCGAGCGGCAAGTCACGCATTTGGTGACGCTCGTGGACGACCTCTTGGACGTCTCGCGGATCACGAGCGGCAAGATCGAGCTGAAGCGCGAGCCCATCGAGATCGCCGACGTGGTGGCAAAGGCAATCGAGCTGGCGAGTCCCCTGCTCGAGCAGCGCCGGCATGAGCTCGCCGTCACGGCTCCGCGTCATGGCCTCGCCGTCTTCGGTGACCTCACGCGCCTCGCGCAGGTTGTCTCGAACTTGCTCGCGAACGCCGCGAAGTACACGGAGCCGGGCGGACGAATCACGATCGTCGCCGAGCGAATCGCCGACAAGATCGAGGTTCGTGTTCGCGACAACGGAATCGGGATCGCGCCCGAAATGCTCCCGAGGGTCTTCGATCTCTTCGCTCAGGAGGCGCAGGCACTGGCGCGCTCACAGGGCGGACTGGGACTCGGCCTCGCGATCGTGCGTAGCTTGGTGGGGCTCCACGGAGGCTCCGTATCGGCCGAGAGCGGCGGGCTCGGACGAGGCACGGAGTTCACCGTCCAGTTGCCGGCGACCGACTTGCCGGTGTCG
>JANYHY010000517.1 GCA_025362165.1 Myxococcales bacterium
CTGGCGGTACTTGTAGCCGTTGATCTGCGCGTACGCCTGGCTGACGATCTCCACCATCGCGAACAGCATCATCGTGCGCATCGCGTAGCGACCGTCCGCAGGCGCGCTCGGTCCGTCCTCGCGGAGCTGCAGTCCGCCTTGGTCTTCCACGATGTACTTGAGCAACCGTCCGAAGATCGGCTTGTGCTCGCCGGGCCCAACGCCCGAAGGATCGATCGGGACCGCGAAGTGCCAGCGCTCGTCCGCGAGACGGTTCTCCCAGAGGTAGCGCTTGGGGCCCGAGAGCGTGCACGAGTAGCGGTGCGGCGTCTCGAGCGCGCGGTCGAGCGCTTCACGACCCATCTTCACGATCGACGGCAGCGCGAACGAGTCTCCGGCCGCGACCGGATACACCGAACGATCGAACGGGCTCGGCAAGAACGTCACGCGCGAGTCGAACGTCTCGTCGTTCGTGGAGAAAGGATTCGACGACGCGCGCATCTCGAGCGGGATCGCGAACAGCCCTTTTTCACGGGCTTCGATGAGCACTCCCGTGGAGCGCGAGTTTCCAAAATCGAGCACGAGAGACACAGGGACGGTCGCGTGATCGGCGACGCGCGAGAACCGCAAGCGCGGCAGCAGCGGCGAGAGCGTGTCCAAGATCGCTGCGAGCTTGAACGCGGCCTTCTCCACGCCTGCGCGCTCCCATCGGCGGAGCAGCTCGCGCGTCTCCGGGTGATCGAGGAACGCGCTCGTCTCGTTCTTGTCCAGCGCGCGAAACGGCCGGCCTGCGTCCACCGCTGCGTCCAGGCATCGGCCTTGCGCGGCTGACCGCTCGATCGTGTCGATCGCCAAGATGGCGCGGATCAGGCTCGGATCGCGCTCGTCTGGCGCGAGATAGATCTGCACCGCGTGCGGGCAAGAGAGCTGATACGGCACCGGCAACCACTTGTGCGAGAGCTCCGCGAGGTGCTCTACAGCAGAGATCTCGACGTCGGGTTCTTCGCCGGCGTTCGCGCGCCGCACGCTCACGTTGTTGGTGGCGTCCTTCATCATCACGAAGCCGCTCACGACGTCGGGCAAGCCTCCATCCAGCGCGACGGTGTGGAAGATCACCCCCGTGTTGAAGAACAGCTCGACCACCTCGTTCGAGGGCGTGGCCGCGACGCCATCGGCGCGACGCGGGCCTTCGCCACCTAGCGATACCTTCCGCTTGACCATCCGTACTTGCCGGAACGGTACAGCAGCTAACGCGTGAGAGTCAGCGTTTTTGCGGGATCCGTCTGCGCAGCGACCGGCGTGTGTGTTCCGGGTGCATCCACGTAGGTCACGTCGCCCACCGGATTGTCAGCATGCTTACAATCGCCTGCGCACGCGACAGGAGCGGCAGCGGCAGGGGGCGCGGGAGCCGTCGTTGACTCATCATCCGTCGGCGGCTCGGGCAGCGGGGGCAAGAGCGACACGTCGAACCCTACGGGCACTTCGTAGATCTCGGTCGTGGGCGGGTAAAAGTCAGTCGTGGACTCCTTCTTGAAGGTGCCGTCCGGGAACACTTCGGTGCGCGTGCGCTTGATGCGATAGCCGCGGATCCCGTGCTGTTTGACGATCACCTTGTTGCCCGCGAGGCGCTCGTCCTCCTCGACCTTGCGCGACCAAGGGATCGTCTTTTCGACCTCGCGCGCGAAGCTCACCTTCACCGGCTTGGAGGCGCCGAGGAGCTGGATCTTGAGCTTGTTCCCCTCTGTCTTGGCGTGCAGCACGATTGGGAACGCGTGCACGTTGCGCAGCTTGAGATCCACCGCCGGGTACACCACGGTCGAGTCCAGACCCATCGGGATGTACGCGCTCGGCCTGGAGTGAGGTAGGCGCTCGATCACGTCGAGCCCGCCAAAAAAAGCCGCCGCGTGCAATGTCGAGGCGACCTGGCAAGTGCCGCCGCCGACGCCCTCCACCATCTCGCCTTTGAAGATCTCCCAGCTCTTCTGGAACCCGTTCTCTTCGCTGCGATCGCCGACGACCGCGTTGAAGCTGAGCACCTCGTTAGGGCTGATGACCACGCCGTCCAGCTTGTGCGCCGCGTTGTCGATGTTCTGGCCACGCCGCGCTTGATCGCCAGAGCGCGAGAAGTACGTCTCGAACTCCGCGAGCACCGCGTGCACGTCGATCGACGCGACGACCTCCTTGGACACGCGCGGCGGAAAGCTGGTCGCAGGGACATCGATCGACGTGACGGTCGGATCGACGGCGGCGCGCTGGACGGCCGCGACAGTCCCCCACGGATCGAGCGAGCGCCCGTTCTTCTCTGGGATGATGGTGCGGTTGTCGAGATCGAGCCGCGCGGACGCAGGCGTCGTGTCCAGCTCGTCCTTCAGCGGCGCGAGCATGGCGATGACCTTCGAAGCGTCCACGCTCGCCTCGAGAGGGACGTCAATCAGACCGTTTTTAGCCCTCTCAGCGGCCTCCATGTCGCCGAGCGGATCGCCCGTGTGCCCGTACGACTTCGCGAGCGCCACCGCGCGCGCCTCGTCCACCGTCACTCCGAGCTCCGCGAGCGACGCGGTCTTCACAGGCTTGGCCTCGCCATCGACCTTCAGCAGCACCGTGCGCGACAACAGCTTCTGCGCGTGCTCGTGCACCACTGCATCCACGTTCTCCGCGCGCACCACTTCACCATCGACGCGCACTCCCGGGAGGATCAGCGCATCCGGCAACAACACAGTCTTCTGCCAAGCGAGAGTCCCGGCGGCCGTACCGACGATCCCGAAACAGAGGGCGACGCGTGAAAATAGGCGCATGGGTGATCGATAAACGCTCGGCCGAGTATCCTGCATCCGCTCGTCGTTGGCCAGATTCCACTCCGCGTTATGATGGCGCACTCCAATGAGCGGCTATGACAAGAAGAGCGGCGCGGTCTGGGGGATCGCCCTCGCGGTAGCCACAGCCGCGTTCGTCATTTGGCGCCGCTACATCTCGTTGCGCTGGGAAGACTTCGACGGACTGCTCGTCTTGTCATGGGTGCTCATGGTCGGGCTCGGCGCCTGGCGCGTGAACATCAAGCGCGACGTCACGCTCGCGCTCGTCGCGTTCGGCGGTGGCGCGATCATCGAGACCTGGGGCACGCGCTCGGGTCTCTGGACCTACTTCACACACGAAGAGCCGCCGCTCTTCATCTTGCCCGCGTGGCCATTCGCCGCGATCGCCACAGAGCGCATCTCGTTCATGGTCGGCAAAGGCATCAAACAGCTCGGCCCCAAGACCGCGCGTCGCATCGAGGTCGCGTCGCTCGGCGTGTTCTGCGCGCTATTGCTTTGGTGGACCCGACCCGCGTGGAGCAGTCATTGGACGTGGCTCGCGCTAGGTTTCGTCCTCTTGGTCGTCAGTACGACCAAAGCCACACAAGACGACTTGGCGCGCTTCGTCGCGGGTTCGATATTGGGTTATCTACTCGAGTATTGGGGCACCACTCGAGAGTGCTGGACCTATTACGATCATTTGACGCCCCCATTGACCTCAGTGCTGTCGCACGGCTTCGCGACCGTGGCGTTCGCGCGCTTCGCTCACTGGGCCACCCTAGCGATGAGCGCGATCAGCGCGCGCAACAAGCGCTTTGAAACGTTGACGAGCTAGCGTAGGGCAGCGTCAGCCCCCTCCAACTCCCCCATGTTCATGGGGGAGGGCAGAAATTCTCTTCTCTTCTCCTCCACCACGACCGTGGGGGAGGTTGGGAGGGTTGGGAGGGGGCTTCTTCAGCGTGGAACCGCTCCAGATAGTGTCGCATCACAGCCAAGCCCAAGGCGCGCAGACGTTGGCGTGTCCATCGCTCGCGCGAGGGCCGAGTCAATGGGCGATTGGCGATTGGCGATCATTGGTTTGTCGTTCGCGTGCGCGGCTCCATCGAAGCCGTCGGCGCGCGCGGCGGATCTGCAAACTCCTAGGCCTTTGCAGTCGAGCGTCGCGGTCGCCCCTGTCGCGCCACCTAACAGCGACACCAAGTCGGCGCCCTATTGTCCAGAGTCTGCGAAGTGCCGGCACTTCCCTGTGGAGCTCTCTCCGCCGTGCGCGATGGCGCTCCGAGAGGCGGCGACCTGGAGCGGCGTCACGCCGGAGACTCGCGCGGCATGCCTGGGCTCGCATGATCCGTTCAAGGGATATATCGAATATAGAATCTCATGGACGACAGCCCCAGAGGACTATCGCCAATATGGTCTTCGATTGGCCAACGAGAACATGTTCGACGAGGTCGTCCAGGCGCTCGTCTTGAGAGATATCGCGTTGTCTTATCTGACAGAAGATCCCCTCGACGCCGCGAAGGGACGCGCCATGCTCGGGGAGTCCTGTCAGATGTTGATCGACCTCGCCGAGTGGGAAATCGTCGGCTCACACCCATGCGATCTCCTCCGCTGGCCATTGCCGTCCAAAGGCTATGTGGGCATGCGCCGGACCTGGGGCCCCACCTCGTCGCAATGCGCTCTGACAGCACCAGAGTGCCGCGGAGGCCAGCACCGATAGTCATGAGGAAGTGCGGGAGATTGCGCCCCCAAGGCTGTGAAGTGTGATGGTTGGTATGACTGCTCAGAAGATCGCAATCAGCATTCCAGCCACCGTGCTCGAGCAAGCTCGCCGATCGGTGCGAAAGGGGCGTGCGGCTTCGATGAGCGCCTATGTCACGTCCGCCGTCGCGGAGAAGCTCAAGAACGACGATTTGGCGGAACTCCTCGAAGAGATGCTCGCAGAGACCGGCGGCCCACCCAGTGCGAGAGAACGCGCTGAGGCAGAGCGCGCGCTCTTTGGACGGAAACGCAAGGTCGCTGGGCGATGAGCGGCCTCACACTGGACGCCGGTGCCCTCATCGCCTTCGAGAAAAACGATCGCGCATTCACGGCAATCGTCCTGTGCGCACGCGAGCGTGCGAATCGTTTCGATCTAAATCAGAGTGAGTCAATCACTGCGATGAGCTTCTCTACAGAGGCTTTGCTCGCCTCGACGGTATGAGAGGACGCGCGTGTCTTCTTGAGGACGTCGTCAATCGCTTTATCCAGCAATGTCCATTTGTCTGGATTCATGGGCT
>JANYHY010000532.1 GCA_025362165.1 Myxococcales bacterium
CTCTCCTCCTTCCCAGTCAACTCGACAGGCGCTCGGCGCGCAGCTCGCGGGTGGGACGTCCAACCGCTCCCGCGATGCGAGCTACGTGACGAGTGCCAAGCGATCACCCGATTTCACGCCCACAGATTCCGCGGAAGAGCCTCTAAAACAAACCAATGGAGAAAGTCTACACCGTGCGCAAGAAGGCGAAGCCACCAACGGCGTCGCATCCCACGCTCCGGCGTGAAGCAGCGACAATCCATCGGGCCGCGACTGGCATCGAACGCAAAGGCATGAAATGATGCGAGCATGAACGCGGCCTCGCCTTCACATATGTCGTTCGAAGACTACCTCGCCAAGGAGTCAACGAGCGAGGTCAAGCACGAGTGGTGCGATGGCGTCGTCTACGCAATGTCTCGGGGCACCCCCGAACACGCGCGCCTCACGATGCGAATCGCTCGAAGCATCGGTGACAGTGTCGAGAAAGGCTGCGAGATCTTCTCCTCGGATTTGATGCTCTACATCGAAGCCGCCAAGCTCTCCACTTACGCGGACGTCAGCGTCGTATGTGGTGCCATTGAGACCAAGACGGTGCGCAAGAACGGCAAGTCGCTCGGCGAGGCCGTGACCAACCCTACGATCGTCGTTGAAGTGCTCTCCGATGCGACCGAACGCTACGATCGCGATGGGAAGTTCCAAGCGTACCGAACCATGCCCACCCTGCAGGAGTACATACTCGTGTCCCAGGACCGGCGCTGCATCGAGGTGTATCGCCGCGACGCAGAGAAGTGGAGCTGTGAGACAGGCGGACCGGGCGCTGTCGTGACGATCCACGGCAAGCCGATCTCGGTCGACGCCGTCTACGAGTAGTGCACCGCTCTCCAATTGGGGCGTGCCAACGGCACCTCCCCTTGCCGAAGGCCGTTGATGTCCGCCGAAGGCGGCATCAATTGGGTATGGAGCGTTGGAGCCGTCAGAACAAACCAATGGAGAAGTTCAGCGCGCCGAAATCCTCATAAGCGGATATGCGCGTGAGGTTGATTCCATAATCCAAGGCGAGCGGTCCGACCGGCGTCTGTACGCGTGCGCCCGTTCCGGCGGCGGCTCTGAGCTCGAACCCGTGGGAAAATGGATAGGACAAATCACTCCATACGTTTCCAGTGTCCAAGAAGAACACTGTCTCCAGCGGGCCCGTAATCGGTACTCGCAATTCGAACCGCGGATTGATCATCAGATTACCGCCGCGCGTCGCGAGCTTGGATGGGTCGATGTTGTTCGCGCGCAGACTATCGAGCGCGTCCTGCGGAATCAGGGTGTCTTGGGCCCAGCCGCGCATGGTGTCGAACCCACCCATGAAGAAGAATCGATCGGGATAGGTCTGCGAGGTCGGCGTCAGTTGGAGCACCTCGCCCAGGCGTATTGTCGCGGCGAAGCCTATTTTCCGCGTGATTGGGTAATAGCCGCTGAACGTCTGCGACAACCTGACGAAGTGTCCATCACAGCCAGCGCCTGCTCCGGCGCTACACGCAGCGGTCGCGAATGCGTCAGCGTGTTCGATGCTGCCGGCGAGGTAAGTGCCCTTGTGCGCATTGAATGAGTTGTCTCTGCGATCCCACGCGGTCGTGAACCGCTGCGCGAACACCTTCGAGGGTCCGCTGTAGGCGCGGAGCAACTTGGCAGTGTCGAGGTTGTTGCCTGAAGCTGCGAGCGCGTCAGCAGGGTTCGCGAAGCCGCCCAGCAATTGCAAGTCATTGTATTCGGCGCTCGCGCCCAAAGACATTTGGACCTGTCGAGCAGGGCGATAATAGACAGTCGGAATGATCGCCCCTTTGAGGATTTGGAAATAGCGCTCCACGTCATTGAGCACGACGCCGTCTATGGTCGCGCGCACCAGCGGGCCCAATCCGACGTCGGGAAAGGTGCCGGTCAACGTGGCGCGCGCGGCCAATCGCTGCAGCGTGGTGAGCTTCTGGAAGTTGCGGAGGATGCCCGAGTCAAGGATTAGGAAGTCCGGCAAATACGAAGCTTGCAAGCGCACAGCCGCGCCGATGGCGAGACCGAAGAGGTTCTTGTGACCGTACTCGAAGCCTCCGCGTGGGCCCTCGCCGTTCGAGAACCCCACGCGCAGATCGACGTACTGGGGCTCGCCCTCGGCGACGGTTACGACGACGGTCTTGTTCTTCTGAGGGACGAGCGGGTTCGCGAGCGAGACGTTCACGCTCGAGAACACGTTGAGCGTCGCGATGCGCTCTTGCGTCTTGCGCACGTCGCTCGTCCGATAGGGCTGACCCACGAAGAGCGCTATTCGGCGCCGGATCACGCTGTCTCGCGTCAGTCGATTTCCGCGGATGACGATCTGCCGCACGATGACGCGCTCACCCTCGCTGATGTCGAAGCGAATGCGCGCGCGCGTCTGATCTGCGCTCTTGTCGACGGAGACGGAGACGTCCGCGTACGCGAAGCCCTCCTCTTTGTAGAGATCGAGGAGCCTGCGCCGCGCCTCCTCGAGGTGCAGCGAGCTCACTGCGTCTCCAAGCGAGACCAAGACGGCGCCTGCGAGTCGCTTCTCGTCGATGGTGAGCTCGCCCTTGAACGCGACGTCGTATTGAAAGGTGCGGGGGCCGAGCTTGATCGGGATGCGCAGCTGCACGCGAGGCTCGCACTCTACTCCGCGCGCAGGATCGGGCGTGCACGTCATGACCGCAGAGAGCGCCGGCACAGGCAGCGGCAAGCCGACAGGGTCGTACGCGCAAGTCAGCGGCGCCTCTGGCGGGAGAGGCACTGGGATGCATTTTCCTGGCGGCGACTTCGGCGAGCAACGTCTTCGCAGCACTTGCACCGGACCCGCCACCGCCGAGAGGTAACCCTCGTTGCGATAGAGATCCTGCACGTGGTCCACTGCTCGCTCGTAGGTGGCAGGCGAATACACAGTGTCCGGCTCGAGATCGATCGGGATCGCCTTGTTTCCTGCGGTCGGCGAGAGCACGGCGTCGGAGGCGCGCGGGTCCGGTCCGATCAACAGATCCGCGCCTGGGAGGTCCTCTTCTAGGAAGCTGTCGATCTCTCTGCCGATGCCTTCGGCGCTCGTCGGTCCGCCGTTCGTGAGTTTCTTGATCTCGTCTTCCTTCAAACATGGATAAGCGCGTGAGGCCACGCGCACGCGCTCGCGCTCGGCGATGTGAAAGATGATCGCGCGCGCTCGCTCGGTCTCCGCGCCGCGCAGCTCGGTCGTGACCTCCGCGTCGAGAAAGCCGCGCACCTCGTAGAAGTGCCTGAGTCGCACCTCCATGCGCGCGGGTGTGTAGTCGGCGTCGGTCGCGTCTCCGACAGCGGCGGCACGCAGCGCGTCTGCGTCATAGTGGTCATTGCCCGCGAAGCGGATCGAGTAGCGCGCCCCCGAGTCGATGCGCACGCGCAGGGTGACGATGCCGTTGGAGCGCACGACGTCGTGGAAGACCTCCGCGTCGAAGTAGCCAGCGTCTTGCAGCGCCTTCTGCAGATCGTTGTCTGCGCCGTCGAGCGAGACCTCGTCCGTGCGCGCCCCGACCGTCACTCTGTACGCATCCGTATAGGCTCTGAGCTCGTCGCCTGTCGCGCCGAACGAGTAGAACACACGGCGACCGAGCAGCCTCGGCGCGCCTGGAGCCGCGTCGATCAAGACGAGCACGCGCGTCGAGTCGTTCGTCTCGCGCGTCTCTACTTTGACGATGGCATCGGGAAAGCCGCGCCGCCCGAAGAGCGCGCGCATGCGCTCGGCGCGCAGATCGAGATCCGACCCCACGAGCTCAGCGCCCTCGTCCAGGCTGGCCTCTCGCAGCAGCTCTTCTGAGTCCACCACGCTGCCGTGTGTGTCCAGGCGTACGGCCTCGACCAGCTTGCGCACGCGCGCGTGCACGCGAACACGGACACCAGCGCTCTCGTCGACCACGTTGACCCAAGCGTCGCCATACGCGCCGGACTCGAGCACCTCATTCAGCACGGCCCGCGCGACGTCGATCGTGAGCGTGTCGCCGACCTTCACGCGCGTGATCGGGCGCGCTGCGGGCGTGCCGAGCGGCGAGTCCTCCACGACGAGCTCGGTGGCGATGATCGGCTTGCCCAAGTACGGCGCGAGGTCCGGCATCGGCTGCACGTTCACAGCCGGAGGTTGGAGAGGCGGCGATCGCGCTGGCTCGAGCACCTCGAAATCGGGCGACGCAGCGAGCACCGACGGCGCAAGGATGACGATCGCGAGCACGATCAAGAGTGCTTTGATCGCGCGCGTCGCTCCCACGCCGATCGTTTCTACTCGAACTCGAGTCGCCAGCGGAGATCCATGCCGAGGTTACCGACAGAAGACGACGTCACGTCGCTGACGTTGTCGTAGGAGCCTTGCAGAGAGACGCGGTTCGACAGCCGCCACTGGATGTTCGCGCGCAGGTCGTTGTCCTCCGACAGACCCTTGCTGACGTTCGCGCGAACGTCGCTGGTGATGCGCTTGCCGATGGTGACCTGCGGTCCCGTTCGACCTGTCTTGGGAGAGTATGCGCTGCCGAAGCGGAAGTCGTCGATCACGGGGATGGCGTCTTTTACGGCAGTCGAGGCTCCGGACACGGCGCTGAACGCCTCGAGCGCCGCGCCAGCGCCGAGCGCGCCCGCTTGGAGCTGATCGAGCTCCGCGCGAGTCATTCCGATCGTGAGGAGCAACACGATGTCCTCTTGAGACAACGGCGGATCGCTCGTCATCTCGATCTTGAGGTCGTCGGTGTTGCCGTAGGCGTGCAAGCCGATGCGCCACAAAGAGCCGCCGCGCGCCGTGGAGCCCGAGACCGACGAGCTCGAGCTGGTGTCGCCGCGCCGGTACTCGGTCTCGGCGAGCACGTCGACGTTGGGCGAGATGCGCGTGGGATCGTCGAAGCGCAAGAACGCCTGCTTCACCTCGAACACGCTCGCGCCGAACGGGAGCCGGAAGCGACCACCCGGCAACGCCTTCAAGCCGCCGCGCAGGCCGAAGCGCTGGTTGGTGCCGCTCACGAGCAGAGTGTCGCTTTCGGTGACGAGGCTGAGCTCCGCGAGGTTGTTCTTGATGCGTATCGGCGCGCGCGCGTGCACGCGAACGTCGAGCGACAGCACGTCGAGCGATGGGTCGTAAGTGTCGACGACCGTGCGCTTGGACTTTCCGCCGACAGAAGTGAGATCACTCGCGAGGACGATCGGTCGCGTGTACTCGGCCGATGTGATGGTGACGTCGCCGCCCAAGCTCGGCAGCGCATGCGCGTCGACGCCGTTCGCCTCTCCGGTTGCGAGCGTGAGATCCGCGTCGAGCCCGACGTTGACTCCGTCGAGCGGCGTGAGCTTCACCGAGCGCATCGCGATGTCTGCGCTCGCGCCGGCGAACGCGAAGTTCTTCAGCGGCGCGCGGCCCGTGATGCTCAGCGTTCCGCCCGAGAATTTGGCCGTGGCGCGAGCGATCCGCAGCTCGGACGTGTCCGCGACGATGTCAGCGTCGAGGCCCGCGATGGCTCCAGGCACTCCCTTGATCGAGAGCTCGCCTCCGCGCACGCGCAAGCCTCCTTGCACGTTGGGATCCTTCGCAGGCCCGAACGCGTGCACGCTCCCGTCGAGCGTTCCCTTCGCCGAGTCGAGCTTCGGCACGATGCCCACCAGCACGCCGAGGTCCAGGGGCATCAGCTGCGCAGAGAAGTCGAGCTGCGTCTCGTGCGTCACCTTCGTCGCCGACCCCGAGACGGAGATGCTCCCCGTGAGGCCCGCAGGTGTGGAGAGATCGAACGCGAGCGGCGAGACCGTGAGCGTGTCCTGCGCGAGCGTCAGCCACGCGCCGGTCGGTCGCAGTGAGAGGCGCTTGCCCTCGCGCTCCACGAAGAGCTCGCTCGGCGCGAAGCGCACGATGGCCTCGTCGTAAGCCCCCTGCTTGACACCGTCGATGACGATCTCGCCAGAGAGCTCACCCGTAGGCGGCGAGTCGCTGGAGAGCCCGAGCGACTTCGTGACCGCGGCGAAATCCAGCTTGCGCAGCGAGAGCGCACCACTGATGACAGCCTGCTTGGCGCGCGTCACCATGAGCTTGCGCACGGCGAGCTGCCCGCCGAACGCGCTCCCGGTCACAGTGATCGCTCCGTGCGCGGACGTGTCGCGCAGGTAAGCGTCCTTGTCGAACAGCCCGCCGATGACTCCGCCGCATTTGGTGTGACCGCTGACGACCACGGGCGATGTTTGCAGGAGCCCCACGTGCATCTGCGACGCGCCGTAGTGACCGCCCTTGTAGTCGATGGGAGAGACGTCGACGTCTGCGTCCAGCTGGATCGCGTCGAGCGTCCCCGAGACCTGCGCGATGCCGCTCACCGAGCCGTCCATGTCCGAGCCGATCGAGCCCAGCGTCTGCAAGCGCGACAGCGGCACACCCTCGAGTACGAAGTTGCCGTGCAGCGCGCCGCCGATGTCGGTCTTCATCGAGCCGAGGATCGATCCGACCGTCGAGCCGTCCTTCTCGCGTCGAACCTTGTGGAGCGTGAGCGCGTGCACGTCGAGCTCTGCGCCTGGCAACCCCGCGAGGCGATCTCGCCAACGCAGATCGAAGTCCGCGTCGCCGTCGTCGAACTTCTCGCCGAACAGATCCACTCCAGTGAGGTGAGTCGTCGCGTGCACGTTCACGGAGCCGCCACCACACGGATCGCCAGGGCCCCCGACGACCACGTTGAACTGCGCGTCTGCGCCGGCCTTCGCGTCGATGCCCTCGAAGCGAGGGTCCTCGTCCAGGTGGAAGATCGACATGAGGTCGCGCGCGCCGAACGCGTCGGCCGTCACGGTGCCCTCGACGCGCATGCCGGGCGTCTCACCGGGTTTGCCGAAGTCGATCTTGCCCGCGGGCATCGCGTACGTGCTCGAGCCCTTCTTCGCGTGGACGTTCTTCAGCTCGAGCAGCGTGTCGGTGAGCGAGGCATGGAGGCTCGTCACGTCGCCGAACGACATGTCGTCGAGCGTGTAGTTGGTGACCGATCCATCCGACTCGAGGCGCACGGGCTTGAACGGTTCGACCATCATGTGAAAATCGGTGGCCAACACCCGCCCGCCCATCCGCGTCGTCGCGATCGGGGCGATGTCCTCGAGCCCAGCGTCTGCCTTCGTGACGTCCACCTGCACCGCGCCGTTGTAGAAGATCGCGACATACCCTCCCTCCGCGTGCGTGTGCGGCAGATCACCATGCGCGGCGCGGAACTGCACCGACTCCGGCCGCACTGCGAGGTGAGCGCCTACGCGTGCGTCATGAAAGCCGACGATGCGCTGCTTCAGCGGGTCATCCACCGCGCGATCGTAGACGGCGAATGACGGCGTGAACGCGTCGAAGTCGCAATCGAGCTTGAGCGGGATGATCGTCCCCGCGAAGAGCGGCACGTGCACCTCCTTGAGATCCCAAGCGACGTGCGGGTGCTCCGCGACGCCAAGGTCGTGCATCAGCTTGGTGAAGTCCACGTCGTGGATGTCCGCCGACGCGCGCAGCGGGATCCCAGGGGCGAACGGCTTCAGCTCGACGTTCGTGATGTTGACCTTTCCGCCAGAGAGCCCGATGTAGAGCTTCGGACTCTTGACGATGTCGTCATGAATGGAGACATCGGCATCCACCTCTTGGGCGAAGTGGAACTTGTCGAGCGCGATGTCATGCGCCTCGATGTGACCGTCCAGATCCGGCAAGTTCATGCCCGGTACGAAGCGCATGTCGACGTCGGCGCCGATCCAGCCGTCGGTCGTAGGGAGGTTCGCGAGGCGCTCTGCGACGCCAACCGGCAAACGAACGTGCGCGTGCCCCTCGACGGACGGAGGCGCGCCCTTCGTCTTCGGAAAGTCGATGCGAACGTGGTTGAGAGCGACGTCCACGACGCGCTTGTCGTTCGACAACAGATCACAGCCAGGCGTCGTGCCTTCTTGGGCGTCGAGGTCGGCCGCACCCGTGAGCGAGAGGCGGCGCACGAGCAAGCCATCAGGGTCCAGCCGGAGTCGAGCGTCGATGCTGCAGATCTGATCGTCATCGAACGCGAGGTTCGACCCAGGGTCTTTGCGCGGGCGGTGCACCTCGACAGAGCCTCCGCGGATGGCGACCTCGAGCGTCGATCCGCGCGTCGGATCATCTTCGGCGCTCACGTCGACGTCGATCTCGCTCACGATCGCGTGCACTCCGTCCATCGTGAAATCCACGTGCGCATCGGTGAGCGCGACCACGTTGAACGGGGCGTGAAACGGGCCAGACGAGGGGCCGGACTCCGGCAGCGTGAGGTTCTGCAGCTTGCCGTTGGCCAACACGACGCGCGCCACAGGAGAGGCGACCTCGACCTCGTCGATGCGCGGCAATCCCGCGAGCAGCGCGAAGATGCGCGGCTTGACCGAGACGGTGCTCGCCGCCAGGAATGGCGTGCCGCCGTCGTTCGCTTCAACCACCACGTGGCTGAGCTCCAGCGCAGGTGGCCAGAGCTTCACCACGACATCGAAGTGCGCGTGGATCTGCTGCTCGGCCAAGACCGCTTCGGTCCGTGCGGCCGCCCACTCTCTGACCCAAGGAGATCGAACTGCGATCGCGAGCAGGATCGGCAAGGCCCCAATGAACGCGAAGATCCCGCACAAAAATCGCGCTAAACCACGACCGATCGGCGTCCGGCGCTGCTTGGGCGCGGGCGGTAGGGCCGTGCTCTTTCGGTCGACTTCGGGCATGTCTCTTGGGGTTGGACGGAACCCAAGGCTCCGCAGAACAAAACTAGCGTGATTTGCGGACAAGCGCCCACTTCGCGTCCACGCCCGTCGACAAGGACGGGCACATCTCGCGCGCTTGCGATGCAATAGAGCGCGCGACCGTCGTGTAACTAATCGACTACTGGGCTCGTCGGATGATGAATCCCGCGCCCGCATCGGGGCCCTTTACCGACGAGCCGTCGTCGAATGCGGTCGTTGATGCGTAATCGCCGACTGCCAAGTAGTGGGCGCGTGCGACATCCGACTTGACGTTGGAGACGGTGGCGTTGCCCTTGTCCGACACGAACGACGAGGCAGAAGACAGCCCACTCG
>JANYHY010000542.1 GCA_025362165.1 Myxococcales bacterium
GGGTCGCTTCGAGGGCCGCACGCAGCGAAATGAGATCGTCCACGTCGAGGGCGCTGAGGAGCTCGACTTGATCGGGCGCCTGGTGACGGTCGAGGTGGCGCGCGCGAATCGGCACTCGGTCGCGGGAACTCTGACGGCGGAGTCCAGACGCCAAGCCCCGCGACGCACGCTCGACGCCGAGAGTCGCAAGCCGCGCGCCCTGCCGGTGATCCTCTGAAGCGACGACGATTGAGCTTTTCTTCCGACCAAACGTGAATATCCTCGGGCCTGTTTTCGTCAGGAGCGGGTACGTCGCGGGGATCGCACCGCACACTTTCCGTCTCCCTTGGCCTGGAAAAAGAGGAACTCATGAGGACTTTTCATTCGCTCGTCATTGGATCATGCGTCGTCGCCGCCGCCACGTTGGTGCTCGGCTGCAGCGGAATTCGCGTCGTGAAAGCAAGCAAGGCCGGCGGAGAGATCGCGCTGATCGGCGATCGCGAAGGCGCGATGGAGAAGGCGCGGCTGGAGATGGCCAACACCTGTGGTGGCCCGCAGAACTACGACATCATGGAAGAGGGCGAGACCGTCATCGGCACGCACTCGACCGCGTCCTCGCAGACCGAGGCTGGCCATTCATGGACCGGAGCGCCGGCCACGCGCACGTCGGGATCCTCGGACACCGTGGAGAAGACCGAGTGGCGCGTGAAGTACAGCTGCAAGGGTGCCGCACAACCCGCACCGCCCGCGGGCGCACCGGCTCCCGCCCCCGCGCCGACGCCGCAAGCGCGCGTCATCCACGAGGTCGTCGTTTACTACTGATCTGATCCACCTCTAGGGGCCGGCGACGATCCTGATTTCAACGGGGACGACGCCGGCCCTTACCATTTGAAGCTCGTCCGCGGCGGCGCGTGACACGTCAATGACCCAGCTCGGCGGACCGAAGGGACCGCGATCATTGATGCGCACGCGCACGCGGCGACCGTTGTCCGTTCGGCGGACCTCGACCCAAGTGCCGAGCTTCAAGGTCTTGTGTGCGGCCGTCATCTTGGAGGGGTCGAAGCGCTCTCCGCTCGCGGTTTTGTGACCTGCGAGGGCCGCGCCGTACCACGTCGCATGACCGACCTGCCACGGACCACCATCGGCCGGAGCCGGCGGCGGCGACTCTGGAACAATCGGAGCGATTGTTGCTGCTGGAGCAACATCGGGCGGCTGAGGCGTGTCTACGGGTGAGTAGGGCGGCGGGCTGGGTGGATACGCAGGCGTTGCGACCTCCGCACGACAGCCCATGAGAGCGATCAGGCAGGGCAACAAGTGGCGCACGCGCTCGAAAGCTAGTCGCTCTGAACGGAGTGGCCAATGTTAGCGCGCGAGTTCGAACCCCACGCGGGCGCCGGTCGGCTCTAGGTTCTTGGCGTAAGCGCGGCCTCCGTGCGCCTCGGCGATCCGGCGGACGAGCGCCAGCCCGAACCCTGTACCGGTCGTCTTCTCGTCTCGTCCCCTTCCCGCACGGAACGGCTCGAAAGCGCGCGCGTCCTCACCCGCAGCGAACCCGCCGCCCGCGTCGTCGACCTCGAAGAACACGCGCCCGCTTCGCTCTCCCAACGTGACTTGCACGACGCCCGTGCCGTGTCGCTTCGCGTTCTCGATCAGGTTGCCCATCGCCCGCACGACCAGCGTCGCGTCACCGCGCGTCTGCGGCTCGCCCGTGATGACGAGCTTGGTCACGTCGATGCCGGCCCGCAAAACAGCCTGTTGCGCGAGCTCGCTGAGATCGAGCTCTCGCGGCGAGAGCGTCGAGAAGTCTATGCGAGAGGCCGCGAGCAGCTCGCCGACGAGCGCGTCGATGTCGACGATCTCGCGATCGATCTCGTCGAGCGGCTCGCTGACTGCGCCCCCGGATTTGCCAAGCTCCACGAGCAAGCGCATACGCGCGAGCGGCGTGCGGATCTCATGAGAGACCGCGGCGAGGAGCGCGCGCTGATCGGCGAGCTGCTTCTCGATGCGATCGGCCATGTCGTTGATCGTCTCGCCGATCACGCGCGACTCTTTGCTGGTGCGCACGAGCGAGAATCGAGCATGCAAGTCGCCCGCGCCGATCGCGCGCGCCACGCGCTCCAGCTCGACGAACGGAGACGCCAAGCGATGGGCGATCGCGCCCGCCGCGCTCCACAGCACGAGGAACGTGACGGCGAGCGGGAGCAAGAGCGGCTTGATGCCGTGCACGTGACCCGCGTCGCTGCTCCAGCGAAACACCCAGCCAACCGCGACGCCGCTCATCACCATCGCGACCGCCATCCACGAGAAGATGCGTCTACGTAGGCGCCAATGAAAATACCAGCGGCGCCACACCTCGCGAGGCGGACCCCATTGCGCCCCGGCAATCGGGTGACGTCCTCGCGGGCCGCGGTGATGGCGCCACGGCGGCATGTTTCAGCCCTCTTCCTTCGCGAGCACGTATCCGACACCGCGCACTGTCTTGATCATCTTGGACGCTCGATCGCCGAGCTTTTGTCGCAAGTGCGAGATGTGCACGTCGACGGTTCGCTCGCCGACGCTCACGTCTCCTCTGCCCGCTTCGCTCAAGAGAGAGTCTCGCGCGACCACACGACCTGCCTTCTTCGCGAGCGCCGCGAGGATGTCGAACTCGATGCCCGTGAGCTCGACCCGCTGCTCGTTCGCGGTCACCTCTCGACTCGCCAGATCGATCACCACGTCGCCGAACGCGAGCCGCTCTCGAGGTGCCTCCGGCTGCGCGCGCCGAACTACCGCTCGCACGCGCGCCAACAGCTCGCGCGGCGAGAAGGGCTTCGCGATGTAGTCGTCGGCGCCAAGCTCGAGGCCGACGACGCGATCGGTCTCGTCTCCTTTGGCGGTCAACATGAGCACGGGGACCCTTGATTTCTGCCGGATCCGCTTGCAGACCTCGAGGCCGTCGATGCCGGGCATCATGACGTCGAGCAGCACCGCGTCGAACGCTCCGGCTTCGAGCGCCGCGAGCCCCTTCTCACCGTCCGGTGCGCCGGTCACCCGGACACCGTTCTGCTGAAGGTAGCTCGCGAGCAGCTCGAAGAGCCGCGCGTCGTCGTCGATCACGAGCACGTGCATCGACGCGAGCGTACTACGACTATCGGTCGTCGCCGTCTGCAGCGCTTCCATGGTGATCCGTGCAGTCCGAGCGCTGCTCTGTCGCGGCGCGGTCGCGCCATTGTTCGCCGCCACGGCACGCGCGGAGGTGATGAAACCCTGACGCGAAGCCGCCGATCGCGCCGACCGCCAAGAGAGCCATGATGATTCTTCGTCGCATGTTCATCCTCCTCACATCCACGCCGAGTGACGAGGTCCACCGCCCGGGAAGCCGCCTGCGCCGCGAGCGCGCAGCCAGTCCGAGAGGATCTGACGTTGGCGAGCGTCGAGCGCCTCGTGGATCTTGCGCATCGACTCCACCACCTGGACACGCACCTTGGCGAACGAAGCATCTGCCTTGCCGCTCAGGCCTTCCGCAGCCGTCGAGTCGAACGTCTCGCCCGTGAGCAAGACCGCGAGCTCCGACGTGTCGACCCACTCACCGCGCGCTTGTCGCATCGTGGACCAAACGTCCTCGAGCGCCGTCGCGATCACCTTCTCTTGCCCGGGCGTCGTGTCGAGCCGCTCGAACAAACCGCGCAGGAACATGTTTCGACCGAAACCGCCGCCGCCGCCCCATCGCCCGCGACCGCCGCCGTGGTGGTGATGACCGCCCCAACCGTGGCCGTAACCTTGACCGCCGCCACCGCATCCGCCGCCGTGACCGCGCCAACCGTAACCTCTGCCCATCCGCGCCACCTTGAAGAGGCCGATGAGGCACGCCGTACCGAATAGAATTCCCAACATGTGTCTTGTCTCCTGCGCGCCGTCCTTCGACGCGACTGTGTGACCAAGAGCATGCAGACCGAGTGTTAAGCGCGCGCCCGGGAACGCATGAAGAAACGTTAATGGTGCCGAGACACGAGCGCGCTAAGGTGAAGCGCCGTGGAGCGGTTGCATGCGCTGTTCATCCTCGCGTGGGCGCTCTTGCGGAGCCTGCTCGCTCCGATCGTGGGAGCGCGTCGAGGGCTCGCAGCATTTCGCGCGAGCTACGCCAAAGATCGCCTCCCTGCCGTTCACCCAGACGAGCGGCGCGCGTTGCCAGCGCTCTCTGGTTGCATCGCTTGCGGCCTGTGCAACGAGGGCTCCGCCGCGCGCGTCGCACAAACGAACGGCAAGTTCGGCGGCGTGATGGATCTCATGCTCGCGTCGTCGCGCAGCATGCCCGACTATGACGCCGCCGCTGCATCGTTCGAGGCGATCGACGACGCAGAGCTCGCCATCCTCGAGCGTAGGTGCCCCACGCGTGTGCCGATGCGCGCCGTGAAGGCGTTCGTCCTCGCGAAGGCCGCCGAGCTCGATAAAGCCGCCGAGTGATGCTCGTCGACGAGCGGAGCCGCGACGACCGACTCGAGCGCGTCGAGCTCCTGATCGAAGAAGGCCTCGTGGCCATGTACGTGGATCATACATGCATCGGCGCGCTGCCAATCGATGCGGTCGTCGAGGTGATGCGTCGCTACGGCAAGCCGCTCGAGCGCGACGTCATCATCCCCACAGGTGGCCTGGAGCTCTCTACGACGACGCGGCTCACGATGCTCCGCTTCCTCGCTCGCTACGACGTCATCGGCCGCGACTGGTTGGTGCTGGTCACGCCCGAAGAGAACATCGGCGAGCTCGCGGTCACGGTCGTACGAGCGCTCGAGCATCTCGCTCGCAAGTTCCGTAACGACGTTACGTAACGACGTAACACTTCGAGCACAAATCCCGGCACCGTTACGGCGCGCGTAACAGGCTGATTTGAAGGTTCTTACGCATTTGCGGGCGAATGCTTCCTCTCTGACGTTTGGCACATCGGCTGCACTACGTCCTCCCGTCAGCGCAACAGACTGACACGGAGAATTGACAAGCCATGAAGCCTTCGACCAAGAGCGGGACCTTTGCCATCGCGACCACCACGACCGCGCAAGAGCCGTCGAAATGGACCGATGAGGAGCTCCTGGCCAAGATGATCGTGAGCTCGGCGGCGGGTTGGCGCGAGTTCACCGTTCGCTACGAGCGCCTCATTCACCGCTGCATCCTCAAGGTCACGCGCCGCTTCTCTTCCGTGTCTGCGGAGGACGCGCGAGAGATCGCCGCGACGCTCCAGCTCTCGTTGCTCGCCAATGACATGCACAAGCTGCGCAGCTTCGACCCCGAGCGCGGCAACCGCTTCTCCAGTTGGATCGGATTGCTCGCCATCAACTGCGCCTACGACTACTTGCGCAGTCTTCGCCGCGAGCCTGGCAAGGCGTGTCTCTCGGAGGCGACCGATCTCGCGAGCGAGCTGCCGGATCCGTTCGAGGCCGTCTCCCAGCGGCAGCGCGCGGGTCTCGCACAGCGCATGCTCGCGGGCTTCAGCGACCGCGACCGCACGTTCGCGACGCTCTACTTCGGCGAGGGAATGGACCCGGTCGCCATCGCCGCCGAGATGAACATCAGCGTGAAGACTGTCTACTCGAAGAAGCACAAGATCCAAGCCCGCCTCGAGATCGCAGCGCGCGCCAACGCCGCCTGAAGCGGTTTCAACGGCAGAGGCGGTCCGTGGTATGTTGCACGTGTGCTTGCTTGGAGTCGTAGGAGCAGAGTCGCGCTTGGAGTCGTGGGGATTACGGTTGGTCTCACCGTCGGTCTCGTCGGTCTCGCGGGGGTGGGCTGCGGACAGATCCTCGGCATCAGCGACTATCACGAGTCGACGAAGCTCGGCGATGGAGGGGCGAGCTCCTGCGACGTGGATATCGCCACGACTTGCTACCCATGTTTGGCGACCACCGATCAGCAGCTGCTGAACGCGTGCACGAACGGGTGCGTGCCCTTCGACAAGAAGCGACTCACCAACTTGCTCCCAGATGGAGGCCTACCCGCCGTGCCTCCCGTCCCTGAGGCCGGAGCCGCAGACGCCGCCCCCACAGACAGCGGGGCGCTCCCGAGCTGTCTAGCGATCAACGCGAACCCGGTCGTGATCGTCGCGGGCACTGCGAAGCCCTACGTGCAAGCGCTCGCGTCGGCCATCTTCAACGACACTTCTCCCATCACCGTGATCTACAAAGGTCGCAGCTCTTGTGACGCGTGGGCCGCGATCCTCCAGGGCCAACCGGTGACAGGTCAAGCGTCGTACTGGCAGGGCAGTCCTACCGAGTCTTTCTGCTCGCTCCCTCTCATGGGCTCGCAGCCAGACGTCATCGTCGCGGACGTCTTCCCTTCCACGTGCGCGCCGCTCCCGAACGGCCTCCCCAAGGACACCGGCGACTTCCAGGGTCCGGTGCAGACCATGGAGTTCGTGGTGCCGAAGGCGTCTCCGCAGACGTCGATCACCGCGCAGGCAGCCTACTTCGTCTACGGCTTCGGCGCGGGCAGCGGTGTCACGCCTTGGACCGATCCGAATTTCATCTTCCGCCTCGATGACGCGTCAGGCACCCAAGCGATCATCGGCACGGGCATCGGCGTCCCCAGCACCTTGTGGAAGGGCACCAACGTCGCGTTCTCGAGTCAGATGGTCTCCTCGTTGAGCGCGGTGCAATCCAACAACGCAGACAAGACGATCGGCATCTTGTCGGCTGTGAACATGACGGACCAAGTGCGCGTCGCGCTTAAGCCGCTCTCGTACCAACACTACGGTCAGACCTGCGCGTACTACCCGGACAGCTCCGAGACGAGCAAAGACAAGCGCAACGTGCGGGACGGTCACTACGCGCTCTGGGGTCCTGTTCACCTCTCGACCAAGCTCGACAGCGGCGGCTTCCCGCTCAAGCAGGCGGCCAAGCGCATCATCGACACGTTGACCGGATCGAGCCCTGCGCCGAAGGGTCTCGACCTCATCGAGACGGAGGCGCTCAACAGCCTCGTGCCCACGTGCGCGATGCATGTCGCGCGAGGCGCGGAGGTCGGCCCGATGAAGCTCGCCTCGTCGCCGACTCCATGCGGCTGCTACTTCGAGCTCAAGGCCGCGGGCGCGACCTCGTGCAAGACCTGCAACACGCCAGCGGACTGTCCCACGACCGCTCCATCTTGCAGCTTCGGGTACTGCGAGGCGCAGTAGCCGCCCAGTAGCCCTGAAGCCCGATCTGGTGTACAGCGTGCGCCATGCGCGCCTTCGGCTTCGCCCTCGCTCTCGCACTGTTTGCGTGCTCGTCGACGTCTCCAAATGGGGACCCGCCGGCGCCATCACCTGAAGCGGGTGTCCTCGGGACCGGCATGCGCCTGCGTGACGTACAGAACCCTGCGGCGAAGCTCGGTGGCTCCAACGTCAAGGTGACCACCACCGTGGTGACCGCGGTGGACAACTTCGACGAGACGCATGACGGCAAGAGTCGCGGCACGATCTTCTTGCAGGACGCAGACAAGAGCGGCTCACTCGCGGGCATCTCGCTCTTCTCGCCTAGCTTTCAACCGACGAGCCTTCGCCTCGCGCCAGGAGACGTCGTCGACCTGGACGGGCAGTACTCGGAGCAGTCGAAGATCGGCGCGAACGTCGATTTCAGCCCGGCTTTCTTGCCTCAGCTCGTAAAGCCCGTGGCGACGTTCCGATTCGAGGTCGGTGAGCCGAAGCCGATCGTGATCTCCGTCGCGGACCTCAACTCGTTCGCGACCGGGCGCCAGTGGATCGGGCAGCTCGTCCAGGTGCAGAAGGTGACCGTGCTCACCGCGCCCGCCGGCGATGCCAAGAACTCTGGACGCGTGACGGCGAACTTCGGCGATCCCAAGACTGGCGCGCAGATCTCGAACGAGCTCTTCGATCTGCCGGTGAACGCGTTTCCCGCGAACACGACCTTCAAGTCGGTCACGGGTGTCGTGACTTACTTCTTCAACCTGAAGATCGCCATCCGTACGCAGGCTGACCTCGTGCAGTGAGGCTTCACGCGACCTGCACGATCGTCTTGGTGATGGCGTGTGGTGGCCACGCGCGGCAACCCGTCGCGCGTGTTGGAGCGCTCGAGCGCGTGGTTCGCGCGCCGGGTCATCCGCCGATCGCGACGCTGGAGCGACGCGGCGATCCGAGCGCCGCGATTTCGGCCGTCGTCGACACGAGCAGCGCTGACGCCCCCGGATCGGTCGCGGTCGCGCTCCGTGCTGTCCTCGAGCGGAGACTCGCCAACAAAGGCCGCCGCGTGATCGCGCAATCCGACGCTGTACGACTCGACGCGTGGATCGACTCACCCGATGTCGCCAAGCGCTTCATCGAAGACGTTCGCGCCGCGCTCGCGACCCCGATCGATGACGCTGCGTGGGCGCTCGCCAAGCTCGCCTTGGACGTGACGCCCGCACGCGCAGATGGCGCCGACAGATTGGCGCAGGCGTGCGTGGGGCAGCCGACGCGCGATGGAGCCTTGACCCGAGAGTCGCTCGAGGCGGCTCGCCTCAAGGTGTTCGGTTCTCGCGCAGTGGCACTCGGAGTGGTCGCGCCCCTGACGACTCCTCTGACGGACGTGCTGTCGGCGTTGCCACCTTGGCCTGAAGCGGGTCGCCGCGCTTGCGCTCTGGCTGCCCCGCCGCAGAAGATCGTGTACTCCACACACGATCTCGAGGGCACCCGCGTGGACGTGCTCGCGTGGATGACTCCGGCCACGGCCCTCGGCGCCGCAAACGCCCTCGGGAGCGCTGCAGCGCCCGCCTCGCTGAAGCTCGCAGCGAGCGACACTGACGCGCGGCTGTCCGAGATTTCAGCCGTGGCGCACCCATCTGGGGGATGCGTGGATGTTCGGCTCCAGCTTCACTCCGCGGAGCCCGCAGTGCTCGCGCGCGACGCGGCGATGGTGTTGGACGAGGTCGCGCGCGCCACACCCGAGGCCGCTACGCCGTCTGATCCGCGAGACGCAGCTGCGCTCATCGCGATGACGGAGCTCGCGAGAGAGTGCCCGTTCGGCCCGCCGACGGCGACCTTCGGCGCACGCACACAAGACGACGGCACGACGCTCGATACAGCGCTGCGGCCGGTGCTCGAGGGCGCGGTTCGATCGTGGACGACCCCGCAGCTCGACGCGCGCAAGTTGATCGAGACGGGCCAAGCGGACTCTCTGGTGCTCGTCGCCTCGACGTGTGGGACGCGCGTGGAGGACGGCCCGACGCTCGGCGCGACCGCAGCGGTGGTCGATCGGATGGCGCGCCACGCGAGCACGACCGTGGGCCTCGTCGCGGAGCCGTTCGTGGCGTTCGACGCAGCGGGTGTCCTCGTTCGTGCTCACGCGAGAGATGGTGAGTCCGCGCGCGACTTCGGCCAGCGTCTCGCGGACTCTGCCGCGCGTGCCTTCTTCGTAGATGCGTTGCCCGGCTCGGACGTGGCAGGCGGAGACGCTGGGCTCACGCTGCTCGCGCAGACTCTCGCGCCCGATCACGCCACGTGGATCGAGCCGTTCGCGCATACACCTTCGTCGAGGCCTCCTTCGCAGGCTTCGCTCGACGCCCGCACCAGCGCGATACGCCGCGGCCCGGTGCGCGCGGTGGTCGTGGCGAGCGCAGACGACGCTCAAGCGGACGTGATGGCGAGGGCGCTCGATCGTTACATGCTCCGCGGTGAAGCTCGCGCCTGCGCCTCCGACGCGCACGCGGACTCGCCCAAGCCCGGTAGTTATGTGACGGTTCGCCAAGGACCCGCCGAGGCGTACCTCGCCGTCCCCATCGGCGCGGACTGCGGAGTCGCGGCGGATTGGCTAGCGTCGCTGCTGCGCGCGGACTCCTCGCTCGCTCACGCGCTCGCGGGCACGGTGCGCTCGAGCGACGCGCGAGTGATTGACGCTCCTTCGGGTCGTTGGCTGACCGTGCACCTCGATGCTCCCAACTCCGCGCTCGATGCCGCGGTCGCGCAGACGCGCGCGCTATTGGCTCGGCTGCACGACGGCGCGATCTCCGACGGTGACCTCAAATCCGCACGAGCCACGGCGGACGCAGAGGTCGCCAAGTCGCTGGTGGATCAGCGAGTGCGTGCGACGACCGCGTGGCGCGGAGAGCCCAACAACAAGCCGAGTCCGACGCTCGAGGCGGTCCGCGCATGCGCTCGGTCGACGCTGCGCGACGAGGCGCTCGTCATCGTCGCGTCTCGCCCTTCGGTGTCGCCGTGATCGACTGGTACGAGGTCGGAGCAGACTCCGTCGCGCTCTTACGCGACGGCAAGGTCGCGTTCCCGATCATGCTCGACGCGATCGCAAACGCGCAGCGCGAGGTCCTCCTCGAGATGTATTGGATCAGCGCGGACGCGTGCGGGCTGCGCTTCCTCGACGCGCTCGTCAGCGCAGCGAAGCGCGGCGTCGTCGTGAAAGTGATCTACGACTCGATCGGATCCATCGGCATTACTAGCGCGTTCTGGTCTCCGTTGCGTCGCGCTGGTGGACACGCGATCGAGTTCCACGCTGTGTTTCCCCTGCGCAACGCCCTCACCACAGGCGCCCTCGAGCGGCGAGATCACCGCAAGCTCCTCGTCGTGGACGGCGCGATCGGCGTCACCGGTGGGATCAACTTGAGCCGTCAATGGCTCCCCATCGAAGAGGGTGGAGAAGGCTGGCGCGACGACATGGTCGGCGTGCGCGGTCCCGCCGTGCAGGAGCTCCGCACGCTCTTTTACGACACGTGGCGCCGCACGACGCGCGAGGCTCCCCCGCCCGACGCCAAGACGTTGAGCAAGAAGCGCAAGTCGCGCGTGTGGGTCCTCACCAACACGCCTGCTCGTATTTTTGGCCCTGTTCGCGCTTCCATCGGCAGCAAGCGCCGCAGCATCCGCCGCGAATATCTGTGGCGAATAGAGGGCGCTAAAAAGAGCATCGAGATCGCCAACAGCTACTTCGTCCCCAACCGAAGCGTTCGCGGAGGTCTGTTTCGAGCTGCCGCGCGTGGCGTGCGCGTGCGCGTGCTCGTCCCCGAGCGCGGAGACGTACCCATCGTGCAGTTCGCGGTCGAGTCTCTGTTCGACACACTGATCAAGAACGGCGTCGAGGTCTTCACGCTACCCAATCGTGTGTTGCACGCGAAGACTGCGATCATCGATGATCAGTTCGTCACGATCGGGAGCTACAACCTCGATGAGCGCTCCTGGGCCAAGAACATGGAGCTGAACTTGGCGGTCGAAGACGTCCCTTTCGC
>JANYHY010000562.1 GCA_025362165.1 Myxococcales bacterium
CTGGTGTTCATGCTCGACCTCCGGTCGACGCTCATCAGCGCGGTGGCGCTCCCCACCAGCGTCATCTCGACCTTCTTCGTCATGTACGTGCTCGGCTTCACGCTGAACATGATGACGCTCCTCGGGCTCTCGCTGGCCATCGGGCTTTTGATCGACGACGCGGTCGTCGTGCGCGAGAACATCTCGAAGCACCTGGAGCGCGGCGTCCCTCCGATGAAGGCGGCTCTCGACGGCACCAAGGAGATCGCGCTCTCCGTCCTCGCGACGACGCTCACCGTCGTCGCCGTGTTCGTTCCCGTCGCGTTCATGAGCGGGATGGTCGGGCAGTTTTTCCGGCAGTTCGGGCTCACGATCGTCGGAGCCGTGCTCGTGTCGCTCTTCGTCGCATTCACGCTCGACCCCATGCTCTCGAGTCGCTTCAGCAAGGCGCACGTGCCCGGCGCGGTGGATCGCTTCGCGAAGATCAAAGCGCCTTTCGAGAAGATGTTCGCCGGGATCGACTCGCTCTACCGAGGCGTGCTCGGTTGGACCGTCAACCACAAGCTCATCGTCTTCGTGGTCACAGCGCTGACGTTCGGCGCGAGCTGCGGCATCGGCGCGCTCACTGGTAACGAGTTCGTGAACGCAGAGGATCGAGGACAGTTCGTCGTCGAGCTCGAGCTCCCAGCCGGTACGGGCCTCGAGGAGACCTCCCGCGTAGTCGCGCCGCTCGAGCTCGAGCTGTTGAAGGACAAGAACTTCATCACGGTTCTTTCCACGATCGGCCCGAGCGGAGACACGAACAAAGCTTCTTGGCGCGTCGTGACGACGTCGAAGAGCGCGCGCAAGGAGAAGCTCGTCGACCTCAAGAACCAGGTGCGCACGATCTGTCACAGAATTGTTGACCTGAAGGTCAGTATCAGCGACCCGGCGTTCGTCGAGGGCGCAGGCACCCAGGCACCGATCATGGTGCAGGTGCGCGCGCCGACCTACGAAGAGCTCGAGCCGCTCGCCAAGCAGTACGAAGCAGCGCTCAAGTCGATCCCAGGAGTCACGGACGTGTCGATGAAGTACAACCCGGGCCGCCCAGAGCTTCGGATCTCGGTGGATCGCGACAAGGCCGCGCGGGCCGGCGTCCCGGTGGCGCAAGTCGCGGCGACGGTGCGTGCGAGCATCGAGGGCGACGAAGGCGGCAAGCTCCGGCAGGGCAAGGATGAAGTCCCGATCCGCGTGCGCCTCGGCCACACCGATCGGGCGAGCGTCGATGACGTGATGCGCATGACCATCCAGACACCCAAGGGCCCGATGGCCCTCGGCGACCTCGCGACAGTCGAGCGCGGCGAGGGGCCGAACGTCATCGAGCGCGAGGCCCGCGAGCGCCAGATCGTGGTGTGGGCCTTCCCGCTAAATCGCCCGCTCGGCGAGATCCAGACGGAGATGACAGCCGCGTTCGCGAAGATCAAGATGCCGCCCGGCGCGAGCTACCACCTCGACGGTCAAATCAAGCAGATGAACGAGACGAACGATTCGATGGGCGTCGCGCTGTTGCTCGCGATCGTCTTCATCTACATCGTGCTCGCGTCCCAGTTCGAGAGCTTCGTGCACCCGTTCACGATCATGTTCACCACGATCCCGCTCGCGTGGATCGGGGCGATCGTGGCGCTGTTCTTGTCGGGGACTCCGCTGGCGATGGGCTCGATCATCGGGATCATCTTGCTCATCGGCCTCGTCATCAAGAACGCTGTGCTCGTCATCGATCGCGCCGTCGTACGCGTGCGCGATCAGGGAGAGACGCCGCTGCAGGCGATCCTCGCCGCCGGACCGGAGCGCCTCCGCCCCATCTTGATGACGAGCGCGGCAATGATCCTCGGCATGCTGCCTACCGCGACCTCTCACGGCGATGGCAGCGAGTTCCGCGCGCCCATGGCAGTAGCGGTGATCGGCGGCGTGATCGCGTCTACGGCGCTGTCGCTCGTGGTCGTGCCGGCGACATATTTGACCGTCGAGTCAGTCAAAGCCTGGGTGGCGAAGGTCCTGGGCCTCAAGCCCACCCCAATCGCGCAACCCGCCGAGTAGTCAGTCGCGAAGCGCTTCCACCAGGCGAGGTACATCCTTGGCGGCGACTCCGCACAACGCGACGCGAACTGCGCCCTTTTGCGGCACGACGAACACGCCCTTTTCGCGCATCTGCGCCGCCTTCTGCTGCCCGTCTGCGCAGAACACCGTGACGAAGAAGCCGCCTTCGTATCGCGGATAGACGAGCTTGCTCGCCCGCGCTTGCTGATTGAACACATCGACGCGCTCCGCGAGCAGCGCCTTCAGCCCGTCGCGCTCTTTGGTGACGGCGACGGACAGCTCGGGATCCGTGAGCAAGCGCGTGATCGCGCGCAGGCCGCCGCGCGAGCAGTTCGACCATGTCCCACGGCACGAGTAGGAGAGCGCGGCCTCGGTCATCGCTCGCTCTTTCGCGTCCGGTACGCACGCGACCAAGCCGCCAACGCGGAGTCCATAGTGCGTGAACGCCTTGCTCGCGCTCCACGCGACGACGAGCCCGACGTGATCCACGAGCGTGGAGATCACTCCGAGGTTCTCGCGCGGGTCCGTCTTGGCGTAGGCCGAGTACGCGGTATCGAGCAGCAGCGTGACCGCGCCACGCTTGCCGTGCGCGCTCAAACACGCGGCGACCTCGCGCCACTCACCTTGGCTCATCGAATACCCAGTCGGGTTGTGGCAAGGGTCGTTGATGAACACGAGCGCGCGCTTCTGCTCGGCGAGCACTTCGCCCAACGCGCGATCGAGCGCGCCGACATCGAAGCCTCCGACCGCGCCTTCCGAAGAGGACTGGAACATGTTGAACGTGGTGACGCCGCGCTCGGACTCGTCCGCAAGCGTCTGATACGGGCCCCAGAACAAACTGGTCGTGAGCAGCTTCTGTCCTGGCTCGAGGAAGTTCGCGATCGCGTGACGGAGCGCGCCTGTGCCGCCAGGCGTCGCAGCGGCGACAGCGGACTCACGAAGAGAAGGGTGTCCCCCGAAGACGTCGTCCATCATCGCGCGCAGGAAATCTGGCGAACCTGCGATCGGCGCGTAAGCCGCCCACTCCTCGGCGGCCACCTCGTGCACGGCGCGCGAAGCCGTCGGCAGGATCGCGAGCTTGCCCGCGTCATCCAGCAGCGCGCCAACGGTCGCGTTGACGATCGATTCACCCTTCTTCTGTCGCTCGGTAGCTTCGCGGTTGAGCGCAAAGATCGGATCGTCCGAGGGGCGGCCTTGGTGCGTCGGAATGAGGTGGAGCATGCGTGTTCGCTTCTTATAGAAGAGTCGAAGGTCCTGGGCGAGAGGCACCTAGCGTTGATGTCCGTTGAAGGCGTATCAATTGTGCTGACAGATTGTCAGCGCGGGCGATGCGCGAGCAAGCGCGCTGCCAGCTTGACTCTCGAGTCAGCGACTCCGCGTTTGAGGCGGCTTGATTTGCGGCACCCCGCGCGTGGCACGGGCTATGCTGACTGGTCGGTCACCCATGCGTCTCTCACTGGTCATCGGCGGCGCCGTCGCGAGCCTGGCGCTGTCCGCCACGGCGTTCGCCGCGCCAACCCTCACGCTCACCCCGACCATCCAGCGGTTCTATCAAGACGGCACGGTGCCTGCGCAGCACGGGATGCCTGCGAGCACGCAGGGACTCAACTTCGACGACTGCAACAACAACGTGAAGATCCGTTTTACGTTGTCGATGTCGACCGTGGACACCAGCAACTACAGCCTGCAAGCGTGGGCCGGGCCGAGCGACTGCGCGCCGGTCGCCGCTCGTACCGCGAGCACTGCGGCCTGCTGGCCCGTCCTCGCCGGGAACGTCGCACAAGCGAGCACGACGACCGTGGACGTGAACGTGCGCGACATCGCCGCGCAGATCGGGCGAACGACGACGAGCATCGCGCTCTCCTACTCGCCAGCCAGCGCTTCGGTCTGTTCGTCCGGCGTCTCAGGCGCCAATCAAATCAATGTCTACTTTCTCCTGGTGCCGTCCGCGAACGGCGACGCGACCGGCGCCAACAGCCCCTTCAAGATCAAGCTCACTGGACCGCCCGCGCCGACAGTCACGAGCGTTGGCTCCGGCGATGGCCTGCTCAACGTCAACTGGAAGGCCGCGACCGACAGCGACACGCAAGGCTTCTACTTGTTCACCGATCCGCCGCTGACCCCTATCTCGGACGCGGGCGCGGTCACCGTCTGCACGGACGCGGGTTTCTCGGACGGTGGCGTCGACGATGGCGGCAACCCCATCAACATCCCCAACGACGCGAGCTGCAGCTCCACGCCGATCAGCGTCGCCGACGGAGGCGTGTGCGGCACCAGCGCGCTGCAAGCCGGAGTCGCGGGCTCGCTGTTGAAGGCGTTCTCGACCGGCACCCCGACAGGCAACACTTCGTCGAGCGTGTCCGTGACGGGTCTCACCAACGGCCTCACGTACAACGTCGCGGTCGCGGCGATCGACAGCTACGGCAACATCGGTCCCATCTCCGCGCCCACGAGCCCGACCACCTGCGGCTCTCCCGCGCCCATCGACGACTTCTGGAAGATCTATCGCAAGGACGGCGGCGGCGCGGGTGGCAGCTGCGACATCTCGCAGACCGAGGGCGCGCCGCTGTTCGGTCTCGCGCTGCTCGGCCTCGGCGCCGCGTGGATCAAGCGGAGGCGCAAGTGAGTCGCCGCGCTTGCGTCGCAGCGATTCTCGGCTGCACAATAAGTGTATTCTGCACAAATGCGTCCGCGCAGTACGCGGGCAACGAGCTCGGGTCCGTTCGCCACAAGCAGTTCGCCTCTCCGCAACGCTTCGCCCTCGAGCTTCGCTTCGGTCCTTACAAGCCGAGCATCGACTCGGAGCCCGGAGTGAGCGGCGCGCCATATCAGACCGTGTTCGGGAGCTCCTATCGCGTGCTCGCGGCGGTCGAATTCGATTGGCAAGCGCTGCGGATCCCGCACTTCGGCTCGATCGGTCCAGGTTTGTCGTTCGGCTACACTTCGATGGGCGCGAAGGCGAACTTCAGCACCTGCCCCTCCAGCGGTTCTTGTCAGAGCGCCGAGAACACCTCGCTCGATGTGTTCCCGCTCTACGCGGTCGGAGTGCTGCGCATCGACGTGCTGATGAAGGACTTCGGCATCCCGCTCGTACCCTACGGAAAGGCAGGCGCAGGGCTCGCGTTTTGGCGCGCGTCGAACGACGCAGGCACCTCTAGCTACGGCGGCGTCGCTGGCAAAGGCCACACGTGGGGAACTCAGTTCGCCGCAGGCCTCGCGCTCTCCATCAACTGGCTCGACCCGCGCGCGGCGCGCTCGCTCGACAGCGCGGTGGGAATCAACAACACCTCGATCTTCGGCGAGCTCATGTGGGCCAACCTCAACGGGTTCGGCGGAGCAGGTTCGCTCTATGTCGGTACGACCACGTTCATCGGCGGCCTCAACCTCGAGTTCTAGGGGCAGCTCAGCGCGAACAGTTGATTCATCAACCGTGTCACTCCGGGGGTCACGTCCACGCACCCGGGCTCGCCGGAGCACTGCGATCCGAGCACGACGAGCTTGCCGCGGACGGCGACCGCACGGAACTGCAGGTCGGCGGCGCGACCGTCATTGCCGAGGATGATCTCCCCGTGCGCGCCTGGTGCCCTCGCGAGAGCGGCCTTGACCTCGGGATCGTCGATAGCGCTCGTGAGCGCGCTGGAGTCTGCGGCGGAGAGCGTCGCTCGACAGTCCGTGATCGGGGCCGCGTGGAAGTGTCCGACGTGCACGCAGCTCGCGTCGATGGAGTGCTCCGACCACGGCGCGAGCGCGGGACCGTCGCGCCACTCGATCGCTTCACAGCTCACCGCAGGCGGGGAGGAGGCGGGCGCCGTCACTGGCCGGGCGGGTTGGTGTGAACAGCACACCACCAGCAACGAGGCGAAGGCAGAGGCGCGCACGAGGGGCATCTTGCCAGAGAAAAAATGAACGACGAAGCGGAGCGCGCGGCGGGCGGGGCGTTTCGGGGAGGGGTCCCGTCCTGATTGTATGAAGCGGCGCGGCCATGCGGGAACACGCGTCGATTCGGGTTTGCGCGGGCCGCTTCGTCGTTCGTGATTGCAACCGCGGGCAGAAAGGAGTCATTCCCAAGTGGTGAGTTTATTTCCCAACGAGCGCCTGCACGTCGTCGACGGCACCTTCGAGCTGTACCGCGCGCACTACTCGATGAGGCCCGACGGTCCGCAGAAGGCGACCAAGGGGCTCGTCGCGTCGATGCGTGCGCTCATGCTCGACAGAGAGGAGCGCGTGACGCACCTCGCGGTGGCGTTCGACAACCCGATCCGCTCGTTCCGCAACGATCTGTTCGCCGCCTACAAATCGGACGAGGGCGTCCCCCCGGAGCTGCGCTCACAGTTCGACGCCGCAGAAGAAGCCGTCGCCGCGCTCGGCGTCACGGTGTGGCGCATGGTCGAGTTCGAGTGCGACGACGCGCTCGCGACCGCCGCCGTGAAGTACGCGCCAGAGTTCGCGCAGATTCGGATCATGTCTCCCGACAAAGACTTCGGCCAGTGCCTGGACGGTGAGCGCGTCGTGATGGTCGATCGCATTCGCAAGAAGCTCATCGACGAGAAGGAGCTGCGCGAACGGCGAGGCGTCGGCCCAGAGAGTCTTGCGGACTTGCTCGCGTTGACAGGAGACACAGCAGACGGGATCCCAGGCTTGTCTGGCTTTGGAGAGAAGACCGCCGCGACGCTGCTCGGGAAGTTCATTCATGTCGAGGCGATCCCCGATGACGTCTCCGCCTGGCCCAAGCTCCGCGGCGCGGACAAGCTCGCGGAGACCCTGAAAAATAGCCGCAAAGAAGTTGCACTCTACAAGCACCTCGCGACTCTGCGCACCGATGTGCCGCTCGCGGAGACCGCCGAAGACCTGCGCGCACCTCGTTCTGCTTGATGTGCGAACCAGAATCTGTCACTCACAATCCATGAGGGGTTCGCTCGCGCTGCTGGTGGGGCTGCTGGCATTTGGGTGTGGTGGCGGAGGGAGTTCGCCGAGCAAACCGGCCGATGCGTATCCGAGCTGCAAGAACGGCAAGTACGTGCTCGACGATCCAACGTCGACTCCTGGCGGCTTCGACAGCGGAGCGTGCGTGGAGTTCATGAAGGCGATACCGACCATCCAGACGGACGCGAGCAAGGCGCCGGAGTTCGTCACTCCGCTCGCGGGCGCGCTCTTGCCATCGGCACCCATCGCGAAGTTCACTTGGAGCAAGGGCACGCTCTCGATGCTGCGGCGACCTTCCTTCTGGAACGAGCTCACGCACGAACTCGCGTTCGAGAACGTGGCTCACGCCGCACCAGACTCAGGCGTGGCGGACGCAGGCTCGGCGGACGCAGGCTCCTCGCTCACGAGCGACGCTTACGTCATCGTCTTCAGGGCGGCGACGGCAGGCTCGGATGGTGGCGTCGCGGAGCTGTTGCGCGTGATGACCATCAACTTGTCCTTCACGCCGACCGACGCTCAGTGGGCCACTCTCCAAGCCGCGGGCTCCATCGAGGCCTCCGTCTATGGAATGCACTTCGACACGGGCAAGATCGTGGGTGGTGTCTTCACGCCTCCGCAAGCGCGCGCTTTCACCATCGCTCAGTGACGCTACTGGGACGCTACTGGGACGCCACTGGGACGCTACTGGGACGCTACTGGGACGGACCGCTACTGAGCTTGGTTGGCTGCGAGTAGAGCGTCCATGTTCGCGTCGTGGCCGCCTGCGCCAGGGTTGTACGGCGACTTGACGACCTGCATGTTGCGCGGGTTCACGAGCACGTTGTACGGCAAGCCGAGCGAGCCGTTCGTGTAGAGCGCGAAGTCGAACGTCGGATTGATCGTGACCGGAACGTTGCTCAGGTGGAACTGAGTCATCCAAGCTTGGGCGACAGAGACGTCGCTCGGCGGCTTGTGGTTCGCGTCCTCGACCATGAGCGTGATGACCGCGACGCCGTTCGCGCCCCAGTTCGACTTGATGAAGCCCTCGAGCTCGGACGCCTCTGCCTGACACGCGCCGCACCAGGTGGCGGAGCTGTCGAACACGATCGCGTTGACCCCCTTGCTTCCATCGCAGTCGAAGAAGTCAGTCGACTTGTACGTCATCGCTTGGCCGCCCGGCCCAAAGCCGCTCCACGTGAGCGTGGGCGGGATCGTCTTGCCCACCTCTTTGCCGTAAGGGCCATCTGGGTACGTGCACACGGTCACTGCCTTCGCAGCGGGTGCGGGCTCTACGACTCCTGCGGAGCCAGTGCCCGACGTATCAGTCGATGAACAGCCAAACGCGGCGACGGCGACGAGGACAAAGAATGAGCGCATGGAAGAACCCTCCAACCGGAAAGGGTACGCCTCTGCAGTGCGAGCGCAAGAGGCGCGAAATGACGCAGGTGGTCACTCCTGTCTACTCTTGCTGTCTACTCTTGCTGTCTACTCTGGCTCGTCTTTGTCTTTGTCCTCGCGCAGGCCGAGAGCTTTGCATTTCTTGTAGAGATGGCTCCGCTCGAGATCGAGCCCACGGGCGGCTTTGGCCATCTGGCCGCCGTGGTGAGTGATCGCTTCGTCGAGGATCGTGCGCTCCGCCTCTTCGACCAAGACGCGAAACGGCACGCCTGGCTTGAAGAGGCCGTGGCCCTTGGTCGACGCGCCGCCTGGTAAGCAGCTCTCCACGTCGCTGCGACGGATCACGTCGTCTGGGGTGAGGATCACGAGGCGTTCGATCAAGTTGCGCAGCTCTCGCACGTTGCCGGGGAAGCTGTAGCCGACCAGCGCCTCGATCGCGCTCTGCTCGATCGAGATGCCGCGGCGATCGTTCTGGCGAGCGGCGAGGTCGAGAAAATGTTTGGCGAGCAGAGGCACGTCCTCGCGTCGCGCACGCAAAGGCGGGATAGCGAGCGGCACGACGTTCACGCGATCATAGAGGTCGGGCCGAAAATCACCCGACTCGGAGGCCTTCACCAGATCCTTGTTGGTCGCGGCGACGACGCGCGCGTCCACCTTGAACGTCTCGCTCCCGCCGACGCGCTCGATCTCTCGCTCTTGGAGCACGCGCAGCAACTTGGCTTGTGCCGCTAGTGGCATGTCGCCGATCTCGTCGAGGAACAGCGTGCCGCCGCTCGCGCG
>JANYHY010000563.1 GCA_025362165.1 Myxococcales bacterium
TGACACTGGAGGCCCACTTCATGAGAGCGGACCCGACGTCGGTGAGGCGAATGATCCAAGCGCGTGGGTGGCGAGGACTTCGCTCGCGTCGGATCCAGCCGAGCTCTCTGAGACTGCGGAGCATGCGGGAGATCGTGGGGCGGGTGACGCCAAGCATCATGACGATGTCGGATTGTTCAGCGAAGCCGTGCTGCACGATGGTGTGAAGCAGGTCAAAACGCGCAGGCGTGAGCTTTGGGTGGTAAGGCTGACTGAGGCTACGGTGGAAGCGCAGTGCAGCGTGAAAGCAGCGCTTCAACATGAAGGAGATTTGGTGCATGAGGCAGCGGTATGCACTGCGCGCGCCAAGACCGCCTGGTGCGAGGGGGAGGGGCGCACGGCCCTGTTTTCGGCCTGGATACCAGGCTAACAAGCTCCAGGCACCCCGTAGATACCAAGCTAACAAGCTCCGCAATTCGACGGAGAGGGGGTGTCCATCTGTCCGTCTGGACGTCTCCAGGTTAACAACACATTAGTGTTAGAACGAAGCCGCTTCGCGGCGGTGGTGCTTCGCGCCGAAGTGATCTCCGTCCCGGCCAAATCGTAACCGTCGCTCCGAGAGCCGACGGCACCAGATCGGTGTCGCCGACTCTAGGAGGACGAGCGCGAGGCGTATCTCCTGGCTCCAGCGGCACCCTGACCGGTGTCGCGGGACAAAGGAGAAACAGCGATGAATGATTTGCGCGTTCCGATGAAACAGGATCTCGAGCTCGGTGGCTACGCCCTCGCGACGATCAGGGAGTACCTCAGCGCGGTGAAGCGACTCGGCGAGCACTTCAAGCGCTCGCCGGAGAAGGTGAGCCAGAAGGAGCTGCGGGATTACGTGGAGTACCTCCGCACCAAGCGCAAGTACGGCCCCTCGATGCTGAAGCTTCAGATGGCCGGGATCCGGTACCTCTTCGCCGTCACCTTGGGGAAGCCCGAGATGGTGGCTTGGATGTCGTGGCCGCGGCAGAAGACGAAGCTGCCTACGATCCTCAGCGGCACCGAGATCGCGACGTTGCTCGCGGCGATGAGCAATCCGATGTTGCGCGCGGTCGCGATGGTGATGTACGGCGCCGGACTGCGCATCAGCGAGGCGTGTGCGCTCCGCGTCGAGGACATCGACGCAAAGCGCGGAGTCCTCCACGTTCGGAAGGGGAAAGGCAATCGGGAGCGCTGCGCCGTCCTTCCGGAGACACTCCTGCTCAGCCTTCGAGGTTACTGGGCAGCATCGCGGCCGCCGCGGCCGTTCCTCTTTCCGGCCGAGGACGCGAGCAAGCCGATCGCGGCCGATCGCGTACGCAAAGCGGTTTCCGCAGCTGTGAAGAGCTCAGGGCTGAGTAAGCGCGCGACGCCGCATTCGCTTCGTCACGCCTTCGCGACCCACCTGCTCGAAATGGGCACCGACATCCGCCACATTCAGGCGCTCCTCGGTCACGCCTCGATTCGGACGACCCAGCGCTACGCGCAGGTCAGTAGCTTGAGGCTCGCGAAGACGAAGACCCCGCTCGATCTGCTCGGCACCGCCGAGGGTAAGAAGACGCTCGGGTAGCCCGCCGTCATCATGGACTGCGCGTCGAGCTCTTCGCCGCGACGCCCCTCCTTCGAGCTCGCCGACATCGTCCGCGCGCATGGGGAGGCGTGTCGGCGAAGCTTTGTCCTGACGCCCGATCAGACGGTGGTGCTGCGCGACATCGTTCGTTGCCGCACCGCCGCGCTGGGCGGACACCTCGACGTGTGCGATCGGTGCGCGTACACGTCGCCCTCCTACAACTCGTGTCGAAATCGGCATTGCCCCAAGTGCCAAGGGCTCGCGCAGGCGAAATGGATCGCCGAGCGCGAGAAACGTATCTTGCCGGTCCGTCACTTCCACGTCGTTTTCACGCTCCCGGCGGAGCTGCATGGCCTCGTGCGCTTTCGCCGCGAAGCGTTGTTCGACATGCTCTTCGCGTGCGCGTCGCAGACGCTCCTCGAGCTCGCGCGCGACGAGCGGCACCTCGGCGCCGAGCTCGGCCTCACGGCCGTCCTCCACACCTGGACGCGCGAGCTGCTCTTCCACCCGCACGTTCACTGCATCGTCACCGGCGGAGGACTTGCCCTCGATGCTCGCCGCTGGATCGACTCCGGCAAGAAATTCCTCTTCCACGTCAACGTCATGGGCGCGCTCTTCCGAGGCAAGTTTCTCGACCGCCTGCGCAAGGCCTACGCGCGCGGCGCCTTCGCGGACTTCGACAGCTTCGAGGATCCGGAGGGCTTCGATCGCCTCATGTGCGCGATCGCGAAGAAGGACTGGGTCGTCTACGCCAAGCGCGCCTTCGGCGGCGCCGAGCAGGTCTATCGCTACCTCGGGCGCTACACGCATCGCGTCGGCATCGCCAACAGCAGGCTCGTCGCTTTGAATGACGACGACGTCACCTTCCGCACCAAGAACGGCAAGACGATCACCGTCGCGCCCACCGAGTTCCTTCGCCGATTTCTCCTTCACGTCCTTCCCGCACGCTTCGTCAAGATGCGCCACTTCGGCCTCCTCGCCTCGGGCAACGTGAACACGAAGCTCGCGAATGCGCGGACGCTCCTCCAGGACCGGCGCACGACATCTGTCATGCGAACGACAGCGTCGGGTCAAGACATCCTCGACGCCCTCACCGCCGACAAGCCTCGGCCGTGTCCGCTGTGCAGCGTCGGCTCCCTCCATCGCCAGCCTCTGCCTCCGAGCTCGTCGCCGACAACCCCCATCCTCGACTCCTCATGACCGCCATCGCCTCCCGACCTACGCTCGATCGAGGCTCCCAACTGGCCGAGCCAGGGACCGATCCGTCCTCGCGCCGTCCGGCTGCGCATCTCGCGCGCCGTAGCGCAACAATTGCCACCTTCACCGGTGGGTCAATCGCGCCGCTCCTCGCCCCCTTCGCATCCGTCCTGCTCGCGCTCGCTGCCGCGCCGCACACGCAGAGTCGATCGCGAACCCACGACCACCCGACTTCCCCATAGCCACCGCCACCGCCACGCGCGCCACGAACCGACTTCGTTCAACAGGCCGATTCCACGTCAACCCCGGCCAAGTCGTGCCCAGCTTCGACCCCCCACTCGCGGGGCCGACGTGCAATCGCCTATATGTTAGTTGGCGTCGACTTCTCGGACGACAGAGTTGCCGGCGCTGTCGAAGGCGCGGATGGCGACGATGTGCGGGCCTGCGGGGACGATGGTCGAGACGTCTGCGTCGAACAGCTCGTCCGTGGCGTCATAGATCCCGTCCACAGGGGCGATTGGTCGCCAGTCGAGCCGTCCGTCCACGGCGACCTCCACGCGCGCGATCGGTCCCACGACATCCATGACTCTAACCTTCAATCGGCGACCGGCGATCGCGATGGCGCCGAACACGGGAGGCGTATTGTCCACCAATACAGTCTGAGACTCCAATGCGTCCTTTTGGGTGCGCTCTGGCGGATTGGAGACCTCGTCACTGGCCTCTAATCGAACTCTATACTTGCCCTCGGGCAAAGCGGCAGTCTCCCAGTCGTATTCGAGCTTGGGACTGACGATGATCTCGTCCGTGCGTTGCATGTCACGCCAGACCTTCTGATCTTCGCGCCTATAGGCCAAGCGATACCTCAGAGCGTCTTGATCGGGGTTGTCGATGTGCCAGGTGACCTTGACCACCGACTCGTGCTTGGGCGCTTCTCCACCGCTCGCCGCCAATCCCTCTTTGGAGTCGTGCACGGAGCCCTTCATCGACGCGTCTACGCTCGTGAGCACGGCGCGCACGTTCTCTGTCACGAACGGCAATGACACTTCGAGCAGCTCTGCGTTCGCGTCTTTGCTCCAGCGCGCGCGCACTTGAACATAACGAGCGTCGGGGACGTTCGCGTTGGCGGGAGCGCCGAGCGGATTGGACCAATTGCTCCAAGTGGAGTCGGGCTTGTCCGTGTTGCCCGTGCGCAGAGAGATCTCGAGCGCGCCTGTGGAGCGCCATGAAATCGTCCCGAATTTAGCCGCCAATCCGGTGTCGAACGATTTGCTCGTCCACACCGCGTCGGCGCCGCCTTGGCCGAGGATGCGGTGGAAGTTGCAGGTGTCGCTCGACGCGATGAAGCCGCCCCCTACTGAGTTGGGTCGCGTCGCGTTGGCAGGTAGCCCCCCGAGACCGAGCGCTCCTATGGCGCGCTCGTCCGTGTCGGCGACGAGTGAGATTGCGTGTTGATCGTCTACTGAATAGACACGCCCCTCTGCGCCAGTTCCCACATAGGGTTTACCCACACTGTCGAGCGCCAATGACATGTAATGGAACTCGTCGTGGTGCATGAGCTTCTCGGGTCTGCCTTGAGCGTCGATGCGTGTGAGCGTGCCTTTGCCAGGCTTGGGTCGACTGCTCGTGGACGCAGACGCGGGTCGCGTTCCGCCGGTCCGGCGGGGCACTTCGGGCTGCTCGCCGTACTCGTTCGAAATAGCGTAGAGCGCGCCATTGGCCGCCAATGCCAATGACTTCACCTCTTCACCCGGAAAATCGAACACCACAGTCGCGCGGCCTGGGGCAGTGATTTTGTAGAGCAGCGCCTTGCCGCTCGAGCCCGCGTAGACCTCTCCGTTGGGAGCGACCGCCAGAGAGACGAGGTGTGTCTCGTCGCTCTTGTAATAGACCTCGGCTTTGCCGGTCATGTCCACGCGGAACACTTTTCCTTCGGGACCGGTGGCAGCAAACATCACAGTCTTGGTCTTGTCGAACGCGAGCGCCCACACGTGGGTGGTGTCGGGCAGCGTGACGAAGACCTCTGCCTTGCCCTGAGTTACTTTGTAGATCTTCCCGTCGGGGATCGTGGCGGCATACACATTCCCCTTTGCGTCTTCCGCGAGCGACGTGACGGCGAGCTCTTTGGTGTCGGCGAACACGCTGACCTGATCGCCGCTCACCTTCATGACGTGCCCGCTCGGGCTCGTGCCGAGGAGCGTCGAGCCGTCGGCGAGCGAGAGCGCGGTCCACACGGCGCTCGCGTCGGGTACGGGGACGTTGCCGAGCGTGAGCCCCGCTCGAACCACGCCGTCGGAGCCAACAGCGACGCCCTTGAGGTCGCCGCCGGAGAGCTCGTCCAGTGTGTCCAAGACGAACGTTCGCGTGCCGACCGCGTTGGCGTTGGTCGTCGCGAGCGCGACGAGCGCGCAGACGGCAAGGCTGACAGGCCGACGTGTGAGACTGAGGCGTTTCATTGTCTCCGTTCTACACGAAATTGATGCCGCCTTCGGCGGACATCAACACTTGGTCGAGTGCCCCCCGCACTAGGTTGGCACGCCCCAAGCACCCACAAAACGGCCTGCTTTTCCAAAATGAGACGTGCATTCGCCAGCGGTCCACCTATCTTCATCGATGGGTAGCTGCGCCGCCTGACGGAAACCGTCGCTCGTGGCCATGCGTACTCATCGAGGAGATCTCTCATGCGCTTAGGATGGATGCTTGGGTTGGGTGGCACGCTCACGGCCGCGGTCGTGTTCGCGGCTTGCGGCAATGGCGACAACGGCAATCCG
>JANYHY010000570.1 GCA_025362165.1 Myxococcales bacterium
CGTTCTTGATCCCGTTGGATGATAAGTCAACGTTCACGCTGCTGGCGTCTGGCGAGACCAAGGGCGTGTTCCAGCTTGAGTCCAGCGGCATGCAGCAGCTCTTCAAGGATCTGCGCGCGGACAACTTCGAGGACATCGTCGCGGCGGTCGCGCTCTATCGCCCAGGTCCGATGGGCGCGGGCATGCACAACGACTTCGTCAAGCGCAAGCACGGCACCCAGCAGATCGCCAGCATGCACCCGCTCATCGACGAGCTGCTCGCGCCCACCTACGGCGTCATCGTCTACCAAGAGCAGGTCATGCAGATCGCGCAGAAGCTCGCGGGCTACACGCTCGGCGGCGCCGACCTCTTGCGACGCGCGATGGGCAAGAAGAAGCCCGAAGAGATGCAGAAGCAGAAGAGCATCTTCGTCGAAGGCGCGCTCGCGAACGGCGTCACCGAGGCCGACGCGGATCGCATCTTCGGCCTGCTCGAGTACTTCGCTGGCTACGGCTTCAACAAGAGTCACTCAGCCGCGTACGCGCTGATCACCTATCAAACAGCCTACTTGAAGGCGCACTATCCGGTGGAGCTGCTGTGCGGAATCCTCACGAGCGACAAAGATCGCATCGAGAAGGTCGTCCGCACGATCGCCGACGCGCGCAACATCGGAGTCACCGTGTTGCCGCCGGACATCAACGAGTCCGACACCGATTTCAAGGTCGTCTACACCAACCCAGCGGGCGACAAGAACGTCGGCAAGAAAGAGAAGATCAGAGACGCGACTGGACCGCAAGTCCGCTTCGGCCTCGGCGCCGTGCGCGGGGTCGGCGGTGCGGCGCTCGAGACTTTGTTCGAGGCGCGCGACAGCGGAGGACCGTTCGCAGATTTGTTCGACTTCGGCTCGCGCGTCGACGCAAAGAAGATCAACAAGGGCGTGCTCGAGGCGCTCGTGCAGTGCGGTGGCTTCGACCAAACGCTACAAAAACAGGGTGTTTCACGCGCGCAGGCGTTCGCGGCGATTGACGTCGCCCTCGAGCGATCGCGCGCGGCGAGCCGTGATCGCGAGAGAGGTCAGACGAACCTCTTCGGCTTGTTCGACGCCGCGGCGAGCTCGCACGGCCAGAAGACCACGAGCGAGGCGTCGGGCTCTTACCCCGAGTGCCCGCCGTGGGATCAGAAGGAGATGCTGGTGCGCGAGCGACAGTCGCTCGGCTTCTACGTCTCGGGTCACCCGCTCGAGCGCTACTTGCGCGGCGGCGGCGCACTAGCTCGCCTCGAGGCGTTGCCTGTCTCGGCCTGCGCGGAGCAATCCGACTGGACCGTCGTCAAGCTCGCCGGCATGGTCGAGGGGTACCGCGAGAAAATATTCAGGGACGGCGGCGGTAAGATCGCGTTCTTCGAGCTGGAGGATCTCACGGGTCGTGTGAACGTGAAGGTTCGTGGGAGCTCCATCGATGGGTATGCCCACGTGCTGTCGAGCGGCGAGCCCGTGCTCGTCACAGGCAAGGTGAGCTTCCCGCGACGCGACGAGGACGCACCCGAGGAAGATCCGGACGTCGTGCGCGAGGCGACCATCCTCCTGAGCGACGCCGTACTGCTCCGTGACGCGGTCGCGCGAGACACGCAAAAGCTCGTCGTGCGTTTGCAGACGTCGCGCGTGCGCGAAGAGCAGCTCCGCAAGATGAAGGACGTGATGGCGGGCTCGAAGGGCACCTGCCCAGTCGTGCTTCACCTCACGCTGGAGAACGGCGCCGAAGCCGTGCTCGGCCTGAGCAAAGAACACCGGGTGGAAGTGACGGACGCGCTCCTCTCCGGCCTCGAGCGCGTGTTCGGAGCCCAGGTCACCGAGCTTCGTTGAGATGACAGCGCGGCTGATGTAGGCGCTCATTTCTCGATGCGAATGCTTGCTTGCGGGCGCAGAGCCTGAGACTCTTGCATCCTGGGCGATGCGGCGCCCAAGAGGCAAATTGATCCAACCAGCAGCGACATGTTTGCGATGTGGCGCCGAGCACGGCGGAGACGACCTCGTCTGCGCGGAGTGCTCCATTACACGTGTCCGCGCAGTGCAACCGGACCTCGACAGCGTAGTGCGCTTGAAGAGCGAGCGACCCCAAGACGCTCCGTTCAACGAGCTCGACGTCGCGCTGCTCGGAGACATGGTCTACGACGAGCAGCTCGATCGCGCGGAGCAAAAAGGCGGCGAGCATGCGTGGGGCTTGGTCGTGCGCGTGCGCGGGTCGCTCGGTGGAGACGTGTCCTTGTCCATTGAGGTGCTGCTCACGCCCGATGGACCCGCTACTCCGCACGAGGACGTCTGGGGCGAGCCCGTAGTCCTCGCGAAGGTCCCCACTGCGACGCGCGAGAGCATCGGTGATCGCATCGCGTGGGCGCGACACACCACCAAGCTACGCCAGCTGCAACCGCTCGACATCGACGAGCGTCACGCGGTCGCCCGTCGCGGCTTCCATGGCGGCCCAGACGGACTGCCGATGTTGCTCGCAGCGCGTTTACGCCTCGCGACGCTCGGGTTCGAAGGCGTGAGCGGAGCTCCCGTCGTCTCGTTCGTCCGAAGAGAGAGCGGCAAAGAGGTGCTCTTCGTGGAGGTCCACGTCCCGGCAGCCGACAGTGGAGAGAGCCCGATCGTCGTGGAGCTCTTCGCGCTCGAGGGCAATCCAGCAGTGCCTGTCGCGCTCGTCGCGGCAGCCGCCTCGTTCTGCGACGCGCAGCAAAAACAGCCATAGACTGCGCTGGTGCACGCACTCGTACGGTGGCTGACGGCGAGGCTCGTTCGTTTGTATTACCCGACGCTCACGTGTGAGGGGCTCGACCGACTCCCTAAAGACGCGCCGCTCGTGTTCTTGCCGAATCATCCGAACGCGCTGCTCGATCCATTGGTGCTCCGTCTCGCTGTCGGAATGCCGGTCGCATTCCTCGCGAAGAGCACGCTGTTCGACTCTGCGATCTCGAGAGTCGCGCTCGACGCCTATGAGGCGATGCCGGTGTATCGACAGCGAGACTTGGACCCGCGCCTTGCGGGTACGGGCACTCTGACCGATCGGAACGAAGAGACGTTCGCTCGGTGTCGCGCGAGGCTCGCCAACAGGCTCCCGCTGGCGATCTTTCCCGAGGGGACTTCACACTCCGACCCGACGCTGAAGCCGCTAAAAACAGGCGCCGCGCGCATCGCGTTGGGCGCCGAAGCCGAGCATGCGTTCTCGCTCGGCGTGCTCCTCGTGCCCGCGAGCCTCCACTATGAAGACAAGGCGACGTTTCGATCGAGCGCGCTCGTCGTGCTCGGCCCGCCGATCTCCGTCGCTGAGCTGAGAGCCGACTACGAAAAGGACGAACGCGCTACCGTGCAGGCCCTCACCGAGCGAGTGCGAGCGCAGATGGACGAGGTCGTCGCGCAAGCCGAGACGCGAGAACTCCTCGACGGAGTAGCGCGCGTCGCCGAGTGGACCGGCGATCCCGACGCAGGTCCAGCCGCCAAGCAAGCGCGGACGGTAACGCTGCTCCACGCCTACCGCGCATGGAGCGTCAAGGACCCAGAGCGCACGGCGCGCGTGACGCAGAAGGCTCGCTCCTACACACGCATGCTCCGTAGGCTCGGCGTGAGCGATCCCTGGGACGTCGAAATAGGCTCGATCTCCGCCTCGAAAGCTGTTCGTGTGACGCTAACACTATTGGTCCTGGCGCCGCTCGCGATCGTGGGCGCCCTCGCGGGTTGGCTGCCGTACAGATTCACCGGGCGAGTCGCGGCGCGCGTGACGAAGGACGAAGACGTGCTCGGCACCGTGAAGCTGCTCGGCGGCGCGCTCTTCCTCGCGGTCGCTTGGGCGGTCGAGTCTGCGCTCGTGGGATACTTCATCGGATGGTGGCTTGCGCCTCTCGCGTTCGTCGCCTTCATGGGGTGTGGCTACGCGGCGCTGCGCTGGGACGAGATCGCGAGCGAGTCGATCGAAGCGCTGCGCATGATGATGTTCAGGAGCAAAGCAGACGTCTCTGCCGCCCTCACCAAGCGTCGTCGCGAGCTCGCGCTCGAGGTGCAATCTGCGCTCACGTGACAAACCCGTGCGCGCGAACACAATCACACGAAAGAGGCCTAATCAGCTGGAATATGCGCGCATTTTGAGATACGGTGAAAGTTTGGATGGCCGACAAAGCGCCTGAGAAACCGGTGGAAGAAAAGCTAAAGAGAGCGCGAGAGGCGCTTCGGGTGGTGACCGCGGAAGAGGAGGTCGAGGCGCCGTCGATCCCGCCGTCGATCCCGCCGCCTCCCGTGGACGGTCCGTGGCGCAGCTACAAGGAGCTGGTGTCGCAGCTTGCGTCGCGCATCGTCGAGGCGCAGCGTCCGATCCGCGTGCTTCAGGCAGTGCGATGGGACAACGCGATCGAGGAGCAGTTCTTCAAGTCCAAGTGCAAGGAGCTGCCAAAGGCAGACCCCGAGTACTACGCGACGGTGGACCTCGGCTTTGATCCGATCGCGAAGGCCGCGGAGTTCGAGGAGCTCGCACGCGACATCGAAACAGGCCTCGGCGAGTCGGACGCGCTCGGGCAGATCATGAGCACCACAGCGCTCGAGTATCGCAGCACCGTGCAGATGCTCGCCGCGCGCGGAACGCCTGCGTTTTACGCCTATTCACGCAAGTTGTACGGGTCGCCGAAAGACAAGTTCCCCGACGGCAAGCTCACGGTGCGCGATCTCGGTCACAAGCTGTACGGCATCCTCACCAACGTGGACGAAGCCGCGCTCGGTCCGCGCATCTTGCGAAACGTCGGCGCCGAGGAGTGCGCAGCTCAATTGAACGAGCGCCTCTCCACGTACTTCGCGGACACGACCGTGCGCGTCTCCGTGGATGACTCGATCGTCGCCGACGCTGCGGCAGGCAACGACTACGTCAAGGTGCGCAGCGGCGCGCGCTTCTCTCAGCGCGATATCGACGTACTCGAGGTCCACGAGGGATGGGTTCACGTCGCGACGAGCTTGAACGGGCAACTGCAGCCCGTCGCGAAGTGGCTGTCAAAAGGGCCTCCGCGCACGACGAGCGTGCAGGAGGGGCTCGCCGCGCTCCTGGAGATTTTCACGTTCCGCACTTACCCACGCCGCGCGCGCCGCCTCAACGATCGCGTGCTCGCCGTGGACAAAGCAGAGGATGGCGCGAACTTCCTCGAAGTGTTCGAGTGGTTCCGCACCGAAGGGTACGAAGAGGACGAGTGCTTCCACTCCGCGCGCCGCATCTTCCGCGGCGGTCTCATCGAAGGCGGCGGACCGTTCACCAAAGACGCTTGTTACTGCACGGGCATCGTCTTGAACTACGCGTTCATTCGAAGCGCGATCCAGCACAACCGCGCGGACTTGATCCCATTCTTGTTCGTAGGAAAGGTCGCGCACGAAGACGTCCCAGTGCTCGCGCAGCGTGTACACGACGGCGTCGTCAGGCCGCCGAAGTACATCCCTCCGATGTTCAGAGACCTGAACGGGATCGCGATCTGGATGGCGTACTCCGCGTTCTTCTCACAACTAGAGAGTGAAGCCATCGCGGATCACTACGCGAAGCTATTTTCCCGCGTCGGATAGCCGCCGCGTCAACGGCCCCTGAAGACGGCTTTGCGCTTCTGCGTATAAGCGTTCAGGCCTTCTCGGGCGTCGCTCGAAGCAAATAGCTCCGCTTGAAGCTCACGCTCCAAAGCCAAGCCTTGCTCCAACGCCATGTCCGAGCCGCTCACGACCGCTCGCTTGATGCGACCCACGGCGAGCGGCGCTTTGTTCGGTGGCACGAACTCGTGCGCGTAATCGTTGATGCGCCGAACGAACTCTTCGTGCGTGCCGTCCCATACCTTGTTGATGAGACCGATGGCCTGCGCCTGCTCGAAGCTGAGGTTCTGTCCCTCGACCATCATCTCCATCGCGCGCGCGCGCCCCAAGATTCGCGTCATCCGCTGCGTGCCGCCGGTACCTGGCAGCACGCCGAGCGCGACCTCCGGCAGGCCTATTTGTCCGGCACCGTTGCGTCCGATGCGTAGATCGCACGCGAGCGCGATCTCGAGCCCGCCGCCCACGGTGTGCCCGTTGAGCGCGGCGATCACCAGCTTGGGCGTGTGCTCGAGCCGCAGCAGCGTCTCGTTCGCGTGCAGGCAGAAGTAATATTTGAAGTCGGGGTCCGCTTCGCGCAGCATGTTGATGTTCGCGCCCGCACAGAAGAACTTCTCGCCGTGACCGGTGAGGACGATCGCGTGCACGTCAGCGTCGAAGCGCGCCTCTAGGATCGCGCCGTCGAGCTCCTTGAGCATCTCGTGCGTGTACGCGTTCACCGGCGGATCATTGAGCGTGATGAAGGCCACGCCCTTATCCGTCGAATAGTCGATGAGAGTCCCCATGCCCCGCTTATCGCCTGCCGAGGCTCGGCTGACAAGCGTGTGGAGATCACCGAGCCGTGCGCTATGGTGAGGACCGAATGGATGAAAAGCAGCTGAGAGACAAGATCAAGGCGCTCATCGTGAAGGAGCTCAACCTCGAGGGACGGGATCCGGCGTCGATCGAAGACGACGCGCCGCTCTTCGGCGAAGGGCTCGGGCTAGACTCTCTAGACGCTCTTCAGCTCGCCATGAGCATCGAGGAGTCGTTTGGTGTCCGCATCCCAGAGGGCGAGGCGGCCAAGCCGATCTTCCGCTCGGTGGCGTCACTCGCGCAGCACGTCGAGCAAAGCCTAGCGGCGTAGAGCACCTTGCGCGTCTGGATCACCGGCACCGGAGTGACGAGCGCGCTGGGGGCGACTTCACAAGAGACCTTCACGCGTCTCGTCCGAGGCGACCGCGGACTTGGAGAGATCGATCTCTTCGACACGAGCGATCAGCGCGCGCGCATCGGCGGACAGGTGAGGGGAGTCACAGTGCCGCGCGGTCACGAGTGGTCACGTTCGAGCGCGTTCGCGCTCCAGGCGGCGACCGAGGCGTTGGCCGAAGCTCGCGTGGATCCGAGCAAGTCGCGCGTGGGTCTCGTCGTCGGCGGCACTACAGCTGGCATGTTCGAGGACGAGCTGCGCGTCGCGCGTATGATGATGGGTCAGCAGCCGCGAGTGCCCACACAAGAGATGAGGTGTCACCCGCTCTCCTCGACGCTCGACGCGCTGCATGCCGCGATCGGCCCATTTTGCAGGGCCCGCACGGTCGCGAGCGCATGCTCGAGCGGAACGTCCGCGTTGTGGCTCGCGCACTCTTGGCTGCTCGCGGACGACAGCATCGACGCGGTGCTCGCAGGTGGCACGGACGGCCTCTGTCGACTCACGCTCACCGGGTTCAACGCGCTCGCCGCGATGGATCCCGAGCCATGCCGTCCATTCGATCGCTCGCGTCGCGGGATGAACCTCGGTGAGGGCGC
>JANYHY010000583.1 GCA_025362165.1 Myxococcales bacterium
ATGTTCCGCAAGCTGCTCGACGAAGGTCGCGCGGGCGACAACATCGGCGTGCTTCTGCGCGGCATCGAAAAGAACGACGTGGAGCGCGGGCAGATTCTCTGCAAGCCGGGGAGTGTCACGCCGCACAAGAAGTTCACGGGCGAGGTTTACGTTCTGAAGAAGGAAGAGGGCGGGCGCCACACGCCGTTCTTCACCAACTACCGACCGCAGTTCTACATGCGCACGACGGACGTGACCGGAACGTGTGCATTGCCTGAAGGCACCAAGATGGTGATGCCTGGCGACAACATCAAGATGACGATCGAGCTCATCACGCCGGTGGGTCTCGAGGAGCAGATGCGCTTCGCCATCCGCGAGGGCGGCAAGACCGTCGGCGCCGGCATCGTCACGAAGGTTCTGGAGTAAGGAAGCAGCAATGGCCAACACGACCAAAATCCGAATTCGTCTGAAGGCGTTCGATCACCAGCTCCTCGACAAGTCGGCTACCGACATCGTGGAGACGGCGAAGCGCACGGGCGCGCGCGTGGCGGGTCCGATCCCGCTTCCGACGCACATCTCGCGCTACACCGTGCTGCGCGGACCTCACGTCGACAAGAAGTCGCGCGAGCAGTTCGAGATCCGCACGCACAAGCGCCTGCTCGACATCCTCGAGCCCACGCAACAAACGCTCGACGCGTTGATGAAGCTCGATTTGTCGGCTGGCGTCGACGTCGAGATCAAGAGCTGAGGAGGACGCCATGGCAAAGATCGACGTCTTCAATCTGAAGCGCGAGAAGGTCGGCACCATCGACCTCTCCGACGAAGTGTTCGCCACCGAAGTCAAAGAGCAGCTCTTCTACGAAGTAGTCAAAGCTCAATTGGCTTCGCGCCGCGCCGGCACCTCGGCCACCAAAGAGCGCTCGGCCGTCAGCGGTTCGAGCAAGAAGCTCTACAAACAAAAGGGCACGGGGCGCGCGCGTCACGGCTCGATCCGCGCTCCGATCTACGTCGGCGGCGGCTCGGTCCACGGCCCGATGCCGCGCGACTGGAGCTACCGTCCGCCGGCGAAGGTCCGCAACGGAGCGCTCAAGAGCGCGCTGTCGAAGTTCGCCAAAGAGGGTCGCATGCTCGTCGTCGACGACTTCACGTTGTCCGAAGTGAAGACCAAGAACGTGTTGAGCACGCTCACCACGCTCAAGGCCGTCAAGAAGGTCATGGTCGTCGACTCGAGCGACAACCAGAACCTCAAGCTGTCGATCCGCAACTGCAAGGATCACCAGTTCTTGCCGCCCGAAGGCGTCAACGTGTTCGACCTGCTCCGCCACGACACGCTCATCGTGAGCAAGGCTGCGGCGAAGCTTCTCGAGGCTCGTTGCTTGAAGGCGAAGGGGGAAGAGGCCGCAAAATGAGAAACGATCAAATCCTCCGCCGCCCCATCGTGCTCACCGAAAAGTCGAGCATGCTGCGCGAGCAAAACCAGGTGATCTTCGAGGTCGCTCGCGAGGCGAACAAGATCCAGATCAAGAACGCGGTCCAGGCGCTCTTCAACGTGAAGGTGCTCGACGTGAACACGCTCAACTATCGCGGCAAAGATCGCCGCATGGGTCGCGGTCACGCCAAGCTCAACAACTGGAAGAAAGCCATCATCACCCTCAAAGAAGGCGACAACATCGACTTCTTTGGTGACAACGCCGACAAAACAACGGGCGCGAGCGTCTAGGAACCAAACATGGGAATCAAGAGCTACAAGCCGACGTCACCAGCGCGTCGCTACTACTCGGTCTCCGATTTCAAAGAGATCACCAAAGGCAAGAAGCCCGAGAAGAGCCTCCTCGAGCATCAGACCAGCACGGGCGGACGCAACCAGTCCGGCCGCATCACCAGCCGCTTCCGTGGCGGCGGACACAAGCAGCGATATCGCATCATCGATTGGCGCCGAGACAAAGTGGGTATCCCCGCGGCTGTCGCTTCAATCGAATACGATCCGAACCGCACCGCGCGCATCGCCCTCTTGAACTACGTCGACGGAGAGAAGCGCTACATCCTCGCCCCGGACGGCATGAACGTCGGCGACAAAGTCGTCTCGTCCAAGGCCGCGGACATCAAGCCCGGCAACTCGATGTCGCTCCGCTACATCCCCCTCGGCACGACGATCCACAACGTGGAGATGAAGGTCGGCAAGGGCGCGCAGATGGTTCGCTCGGCGGGAGCTGGCGGCGTGCTGATGGCCAAAGACGGGGACTACGCGCAAGTGCGCTTGCCCTCCGGCGAGGTCCGCATGATCCACCAGGACTGCCACGCGACGGTCGGCCAAGTGTCGAACATCGATCACTTCCACATCTCGATCGGCAAGGCTGGTCGTTCGCGATGGAAGGGTCGCCGCCCGCACAACCGCGGCGTCACAATGAACCCAGTCGATCACCCGATGGGTGGAGGCGAAGGCCGCACGAGCGGCGGTCGTCACCCATGCTCACCCTGGGGTCAACTCTCCAAGGGTCTCAAGACTCGTAACAACAAGCGCACCGACGGCATGATCGTCAAGCGCCGCGGACAAAAGGGTTAATCGATGCCTCGTTCAGTCAAAAAGGGCGCTTTCGTCGACGGCCACTTGGCCGAGAAGATCGCATCTGCAGGTGCGGCGCAGAGCAAGAAGGTCATCAAGACCTGGTCGCGTCGCAGCACCATCACGCCAGACGCGGTCGGGCTCACGTTCGCCGTGCACAACGGTCGCAAGTTCGTCCCCGTGTTCGTGACGGAGCGCATGGTCGGGCACAAGCTCGGCGAGTTCGCGCCGACCCGCACGTACCACGGTCACTCCGGCGACAAGAAGGGCAAGCTCGGCGGCGGAACGCCCAGCGCAGCTCCTCCGGCCCCGGCGAAGAAGTAACTCGCAAACGCGAGATCGAAGCGGGCGTCGTGAGCGATCACGCCGCTCGTTCTCGTTTTGTGGGTTCGACGTCGGGGGCTCGCGAACGACCTTGTTAGCTTGGAAACAAGGGGGGCTCGCGAACGACCTTGTTAGC
>JANYHY010000596.1 GCA_025362165.1 Myxococcales bacterium
GCTAAATTTGTCGGGGCGAGAGGATTTGAACCTCCGACTCCCTGGTCCCGAACCAGGTGCGCTACCAGGCTGCGCTACGCCCCGATGCCGCAAGCGCGGCCGCGTAAACCAAGGCGCGTCTTATGAAGAGCCCGCGCGCAAACGTCAACTCATTTTCTGGACGCTCAGGCCTCGAAGGCCCTGACAAACCCGTAGTTGATGGGCCTTCGGCGGATCAACCTAACGACGATGCCGGAGCTTGTTGCCTTACTACCTAGGCCGAAAAGAGGTGCCATTGGCGCCCTAATTCTCGCCGTTGTCTCAAGCGGAGGTAAACTTCCCGAATTCTCGTGACACTAGACGCGGGTTGAACGAATACTGGAATTGATGCCGCCCCCCAGCGGACATCAACGCTAAGTGGTGTGCCGTCGGCACGCCCCATCAGTTCCGCCAACAGCGGACACGAGACCGGAGACGTCCATGGCCATCGAGCTTCCCGCAGTTCGCATCCTCATCGTCGACGACGACAAAGCCATCTGCGACTACATGCAGACGCTCCTCGAAGCAGACGGCTTCCATGTGAAGGCGTTGAGCGATCCCACGCTCGTCGAGGCGGAGGTTCGCGAGGGGGGCTATCACCTCATCATCCTCGACTTGATGATGCCCAAGCTCGACGGCATCGAGGTGCTGCGGCGCATCCGCAAGCTCGACACGGACATCGCGGTCGTGATCTTCACGGGCTTCCCCAACCTCGAGAGCGCGGTCGCATCGATGAAGCTCGACGCGGTCGACTACATCAAAAAGCCATTCAACGTGGACGAGTTCCGCGCGGTGCTCGATCGCGTGATGCGCAAGAAGGGCCTCGCGCGATCGCCCGAGGAGCAGCTGCACCGAGTGATCGGCGACACGATCCGCGGCTTGCGCAAAGAGAAGGACCTCACGCTCAAGCAGATGTCCCGGCGCACCGGCCTCAGCGTCTCGCTCCTCAGTCAGATCGAGCGCGCGGAGTCGAGCGCATCAATCTCCAGCTTGTACAAAATCGCCATCGCCCTCGAGTCGCGCATCCAGGATCTGTTCGGCGAATACTGACGCTCTGCGACGCGACTGAAGCATCGCGGCGACGGGCGTGTCGCGCTAAGCTCGCGCGAATGCATCGTCATCGTGTTGCTCGGCTCTCGGCCCTCCTCGTCGCGATCGGCGCGGCGGCGCTCTCGTTTCGCTCGGACCGCGCGCTCGCAGGGTGGCCGCCGGCGGCGGACGCGAACTTCCAAGACCCCGCGAACTGGCCCAACGATCCTGGCTACGCGGGCCGGTGGAACTATTGGTCTTGGCTCCCCAAGCAGCAGCCGAACGTGAAGCCCTATCTCGACGCGGACAAGAAGCTCGGCGCGTCCGGCATGAGCGTCGACAAGGCTTGGGTCCTCACCACTGGGCGTCCGGACGTGCGCATCGCGGTGCTCGACAGCGGCATCGAGTGGAACTCGGCGGACGTCGCGAACAAAGCGTGGTTGAACCCCGGCGAGCTCAAGGGCGCGCACAAGCCGTTGGACAAGAACGGCAACGGCTGCGCCGGCGCAGGGCCGCTCGCGGGCTATGACTGCAACGGCGACGGCGCGTTCAACGTCGCGGACTATCGCGATGATGTCCGCATTTCGGCGCCGGATCCGAAGAAGCAAGTGTGCTTCCCGGAGATGGATCAGACCAAGCCTTCGATGACCGTGCGGATGGTCGGCGACAAGAACGCGAACTGCTTGCTCGACGCAGGAGACATCATCGAGTGGGCGACGGACAACGTCGACGACGACGCGAACGGCTTCACGGACGACATCAGCGGGTGGGACTTCTACCGCAACGACAACAACCCCTACGACGACACGCGGTACGGCCACGGCACTGGCGAGGCGAACGACTCGGCCGGCGAAGGCAACAACATGATGGACGGCATCGGCACTTGCCCGAAGTGCACGTTCATCCCACTTCGCGTGGGCAACAGCTTCATCACGGACGTGAACAACTTCGGCATGGCCGTGGTGTACGCGACCGACAACGGCGCGAAGGTCGTGCAAGAGGCGCTTGGCACGATCAGCAACACTGCGTTCGCCAAGAGCGCGATCGACTACGCTTACGCGCACGGCGTCACCGTGATCGCGAGCATGGCGGACGAGAACTCTCGCCACCACAACATGCCAAGCACGTCGAACCACGTGATGCCAGTGCACTCGATTCGCTACGAGGGAAACGGGTGGGACACGTCTACGACGTTCCTCTCTTTCGACTCGTGCACCAACTACGGTGGACACGGCGGCCTGAGCGTGAGCGGCACCTCGTGCGCGAGCGAAGCGACGGGGCGTGGATCGGGCATCACGGGCCTCGTCTATTCACTCGCGCTGTCGTTGCCGCAGCCGGTCAACCTCACGGCCGAAGAGGTGATGCAGTCGCTCAAGATGAGCGCGGATGACGTGAACGTGGTGGAGTCGCAGAAGGTGGACGAGAACGGCGACCGCCCATTCTACGAGTCCAAGGCCGGCTGGGATCAGCGCTTCAACTACGGCCGAATGAGCGCGTTCAACGTGGTGACCAACCTCAAGGCCGGCAGGATCCCGCCGGAGGTCGACATCGTGTCGCCTGGTTGGTACCAGCCGATCTACGCCGATCGCGTGCAGGGGTCGGTGCCGATCTTCGGTCGGGTGGCAGCGACGCGGGCGAGCTCCTACGACTACGTGGTCGAGTGGGCGCCAGGCGTGGAACCTGACGACAAGGAGTTCAAGACGCTCATCAGCCCGATCAACAACGTGCCTGGGAGCACGATCTCTGGCGGCACGAGCACGCCGCTCGCGACGTTCGATCCCCGATCCGTGCAGACGCCGTCTGCCCTCGATCACGACCCAACGCACGCACCCGATCCGGACTCGAAGCGCCGCTGCAACGACGACAAGAGCTACTGCTGGGGTCCCAACGATCGCACCATCACGCTGCGCGTGCGCGCGACAGCTCACTACGGTAGCGACGACGTGAGAGGCGAGGCGCGCCGCACGATCGCCGTGACCAACCAAGGCAACGGCTTGGACGACGACCTCCTCCCCGGCTTCCCGATCGACATGGGAAGCTCGCAAGAGGGCAGCTCGAAGCTCGCCGACATCGACGGTGATGGAGTGCGCGACATCATCGTCTGCTCGAGCGACGGAACGCTCCATGTGTACTCGCTCAAGAGCGGCCAACCGAAGGACATCGACGGGTTCCCATTCCGCACCGCGCGCATCGACGGGCTCGATCCCACGCAGACCGATCCGGGCGTACCGAGCTACCTCAACAGCCCAGCGTTCGTCTCCGGAAAGAACGGCGGCATCGACGCCGACATGGCGCACGAGGGCGTGATGAACGCCCCCGCGATCGCGGACATGGATGGCGACGGCAAGCCGGAGATCGTCTTGTCGACTTGGCCGGGGACGATCTACGTGATCGATCACACCGGCAAGACGCTGAGCGGATGGCCGCATCGCTTGCCGCTCGTCCCGAGTTGCCCGCTCGATCCGGCTAAATCAAAGCCCGCGGGCGACTGCAGCGATTTGCAGCACGACTTCGCGAGAGGCGCGTATGCGTCGCCTGTCGTCGTCGACATGAACAAGGACGGCAAGCTCGACATCGTGCAGGCTGCGTTCGACGGCAACATCTATGTGTTCAACCGCGACGGCACCATGCAAGACGGCTGGCCCGTGCGCTTGCACTCGACGCGCACCACCAAGTTCAATCGCATCATGTCGACTCCGGTTCCCGTTGATCTCAACGGGGACGGCATCTTGGATCTCGTGAGCGGTTCGAACGAGGAGATCGGCGGCGGCGGCGCTTCGGGGCCAGTGTTCGCAGTCGATGGGCGAGGCACGAAGGCGCCGACGCCGTACCTGAAGAACTGGCCCTTCACGCGCACGTCGCTGCACTTGTTCCCTGTCGTCGCAGAAGGCATCAACGCAGCACCTGCCGCAGCAGACTTCGATCGCGACGGCGTGCCCGACGTGCTCGTGCAAGGCAACGGCGCGCCGCCGCTCGTGGTGAGAGCGGACCCCGGCCCGCAAGCTGGATTTGAAGATCCGCCGAACCGTTTGCCTCACTACGTGGACGATCAAGGCAAGACCGTCGTCGACTTCGATCCGACGAGCCGCTTCGGCATTTACAACCACGCGGACATCGCTCAAGACACCATGTTTCCGCTCTTCAGCCAGCCGTCGATCGGAGACCTCGATCAAGACGGCGTACCTGACGTCGTGATGAGCGGCGGCTCGCTCTCGCTCATCGGCACGCTCGCGGGCGGCGGCAAGCCACGCCAGAGCCAACACCTGTTGACGGCTTGGAGCGGCCGCACGGGCGCGATGATGCCTGGTCTGCCGATCGTGCTCGAAGACTTCCAGTTCCTCATCAACCACGCGATCGCCGACATCAACGGCGACGACTACCCCGAGATCATCACGGGCACCGGCGCCTACTACTTGCACGCCGCAGACGCGTGCGGGCACGAGCCAAAAGCATGGCCGAAATTCACCAACGGGTGGATCGCCTCGAGCCCCGCGGTCGGCGACATCAACGGCGACGGAAAGCTCGACGTCGTGAGCGGCACCCGCAACGGTTACTTGTTCGCGTGGAAGACCACGGGCAGCGACCACGGCGTCATCCAGTGGGAGTCCAACCACCACGACAACCAGAACACTGGCAACTACGACCACCTGCTCGATCAGGGTGTCTACAAACGCGCTGCGAAGGTCATCGACTGCACACCGCCAGTGGCGATCCCCAGCGAGAGCTACGACGCGGGCGGCGGCTGCAACACGAGCGGCCGAGCGAGCTCATCCTCGCTCGCGGTCCTTCTCGGCCTCGCGATTTTGCTGGTCCGGCGCCGAAAGCAATCATGAAGGGCTTTACAGACGCTCGCCTAACGAAGATACTCCGCCGCCGTTTTCACACTTTGTCAGCAAGACGCCGTGTTCGTGCGTCGATGGTGTGAGAGCGCATTGCCGAAGTAGCTCAGTTGGTTAGAGCGGGCGTTTCATACGCGCTAGGTCGGGGGTTCGACTCCCTCCTTCGGCACCTTCTGTCTGATCGCTCCGACGCCGCGCTTTGCGATGATCGCCCGTTTCCCGTCGTCCTCGACTCCCACTGCGAGGTTTTTTAGGTTTTCGGAGTGGGAATTTTTAGGTTTTCGGAGTGGGAAGAAGGTGACCGAACGGCGCGTTAGAGAGTTTCTCTCCAACGCTTTAGCAACGCTCGGACAGCGTCTGGATCGATTGGTTTTCTCAGCTTCGGCGTGCTTCAGTGGACACCTAGGAACATCCGCGGGCGAACGAAGCCTCCGGGTTGAATCCCAGTCGGAGGAAGGTTCCGGGAGTCGGCCCAGGTCGCGATCACGCGGCCCCCAGCGGCAGTGATGCCTGTGTAGTCACCGAACCAACCCGCGGAGTTCTCTTTTCCTACTGTAAAAACATTGTCGGCGTCAGACAGGACACTCTCGTTCCATGTCTTGCCGTCGGTCGAGCGCGCGTACCAGTAGCGCCCACGGTCGCCTTTGCCATAGCGATTGTCCATCCATGCCACATGACCGACTCCGGTCGCGTCGAACGCGATGGCCGGCACGATGCGCACGCCGCATGTTTGCGTTGCATTAGGTTGGCTCACGCGAATGGGTGGCTCGCAGGTCCCTCCCAGGCAGCGCACGGCAGCAATGTCGCTCGCTCGGTAACGGTCGCCGCGCACGTACGCCAGCCAAAATGAGCCGTCTGCTGGGTTCAGGGCAGCGCTGAAAGGCACTTCTGCGATGCGATCTTGCGCGAACTCTTTGGCTTGTACGGCGACGGTCTTGCCAGTGAAGCAATCTTCCAGTGCTGGCAACACCGCGCAAGTCTTGCCAGCAGGCCAAACGGCAACTCGCAACAGGTTGTTGATCTCACTCGCGCTCGAGGCACCCTGACTTGCTGCCCAGGCCAATAGGAAGTTCCCACTGTTGTCGACTGCAGGCTGGGGGTAGAAGGCGCTCTCGAACGGCACTGCGAGCTCGTGCTGCTCCCAGGTCTTTCCACCGTCAGGTGAGCGCGCGATTCGAAGTCCGACGTCGTCGACCGCAGTGGCCCAGACGATCCCGTTACGCGCGACGATCCATGGCTTGTCTGCGACGCCCGTCGCGGCATCGACTGGGGTCGACCATGTAACGCCACCATCCGACGAGCGCGACACTCGCAACCACCCATTCGACCCGCCCACATAGTCGAGCCATGCCCAGTAGTAGTCACCCGTGACGGCATCGAACGTGACGGAGGGGTCAGTGACCCAGCCAGTCATACTGGTGAAGCCATTGCGAACCAGGTTGTTTGCAGTGGGCGCTGACCATGTGCAATTGCCCATCGCGTCGAGCGTGCACCCGACTGCCACTACATTGCTGTCGAAGCCGCCATCATGCGCCCAATAGCCGATGTACGTGACCACGACACGACCTTTGCCATCACTGACGACATTGCCCTCTGCCGCCGCGAGCACTCCGGGCGCCAGCGGTACCGGCTGATTGAGAAAGCCTGCGTCCGGCTCAGAACCCGAGGCGGCGCACGCGGTGTCGGGCCTGCATGAGTGAGTCTGGCCACGCGGCATGGGAAGGTGCTGGTCTGCATAGGCACCCAGTCCATCGACCTGGCAGGTGTAGCCATCGGCAATGCGGCAGTCGCCGTCCGTCTTGCACGCGCGCAGACATTGCTGTGTCTCGCCTCGGTCCGAAGAGGAACACAGAGCATCGGCTGGACACTGGGCGCTGTCAGGATGCCCGTTTTTTCCCTGGCAAGACTGCGTGCAATAACCCGACGTCCATGCAGCATACGAGAGCTGTCGCCGCTCGGCATCAAGCGACAGCGTGCCCGTAGACAGGAACTGGCAAGCAGCAAGTAGGCAGATCTGACCACTACCGCAAGTGCCCTGCGCCGCAGGTTGCTTGAAGTGCGCGACGCACTGGTCATCCGACGGACGCTGACAACCATCACCGATCTCGGGGGCGCGGGGGGCAGCATCTGCAGCATCGACCTCGACGACATCCGCCCCAGCATCCGGACTGACATTCGTCGGCGACGGAGTGCTACCGCACGCGGCAAGCACGAAAAGCACAGAACCGACCGTGAAGAACCTCACACGCATCGTGTATGAGTAACACACCCTCCGTGGTTCGCGGCGGTCTCGACTTGACCAAAAGAGATCTTCATAAGACGCTCATGCGATGAAGCTCCCCGCTTGGCGCTTGCGTGATCGGTTCGTGCGTCACCTGATATCGGATTATGTCCCGATATTGAACTTGGTCCGCAATCCTGAACCGTGGCCCACGTTGAGTGCACTAGTCGACTATCCCGAAGGCTCCGTCGGACGCGAAGTCGCCCAGTTTTTACGCTCCCGTGGATTGCCATTCAAAGTCAGATACGAGAACCACGACGCCATTCATACGATTCTCGATTACGACACCACGACGGAAGGCGAGATGGAGGTCCAAGCATTTTTATGGGCCAATGGAAGCTCTTCTGTGGCGGGCCGAGTTCTGTTCGTCGTGGGAGGTGCTTTGTTGCCGGAGCATTGGACCGCAATGCGACATGCCTACGAACGCGGAAAGGAAGCGCGCCCCATTGAAGAGGCGCGCCTACCAAACCGCTTGACCGAAGCGATCGACCAATTGCGCACTGGGCTCTTCGAGTATGATCGCATGAGCCCATGACCGACACGACCTCCACGACCAAGCGAATGCCGGCTGCGTTCCTTGGACATGGCAGCCCGATGAACGCGCTCGAGACGAACCGATACACGTTGGCGTGGCGTGCTTTCGGTGCCAGCGTCCCGCGCCCTCGCGCGATCCTCGTCGTCTCCGCGCACTGGTATGTCGGCGTGACCGCCGTGACTGCGATGGCGCATCCGCGGACCATCCACGACTTCTTTGGCTTCCCGAAGGAGCTCTTCGAGATCGAGTATGCCGCTCCTGGCGACACCGGAGTCGCCGAAGAGATCGCCGAGATCGCCAAGCCCACTCGCGTCGGGCTCGACCACGATAGTTGGGGTCTCGATCACGGGACCTGGTCCGTGTTGGTGCATGCCTTCCCAAAGGCCGACGTGCCCGTGGTGCAACTGGCAATCGACGCGCGCAAGGACTTCGACTTCCACTTCGATCTCGGTGCCCGACTCGCTCCGCTTCGCGATCGAGGAGTTCTCATCGTTGGCAGTGGGAATGTGGTTCACAACCTTCCCGGTATCGATGGGTCCAAGAAGGAGACTGGCTTCGACTGGGCGCACAGGTTCGACGAAGCGGCGCGCGCGGTAATGACGGAACATCCCAGCAAAGCCCCCGCCCTTCGTGACCACGCAGACTACCGGCACGCGGCCCCTACGCCCGAGCACTTCATTCCACTGTTGCACCTCGCAGGCCTGGCTTCGGCCGCGAAGCAATCTGCGCAAGTGCTCATCGACGGTTACGCGCTCGGCTCACTGTCGATGACTTCCTTCACCCTCGAAGCGAAATGCCCAACCGACAGCGGCGACCAACGACCAGGCGCGACCTTGCCGCATGACGTTCCAGCAGAGGACACAAACGTCTGACTAGTCACCTGGTCAGTCGGCGCCGGAGTCGGTCGCGTCTTTTGCTCCGTCGCGAGCGTCCGTGGTGGCGTCTTTGGCTGCGTCGGGCTGGCTCACGTCGGGCTCGTTCACGTCGAAAGGCGAGCCGCCGTAGAACGGAACTCCACCACCCGTGTCGACCTCGCCTCCGTCAGGAGGCGGTGGTGAGGGTCCGCCATAGAACGTGTTTGAAGCCGACCCGCCGCATGCCCACGCGACCGCGGCCGCGCTCGCCAGCATGACCGCTCGGCGTGCGCGACGTCGAGGCGCTTCCGGCATCAATACGACACTGCCCTTGCAGAACGGGCACGCCGACTCGGTCGATCGCACATGCCGCGCGCACCCCTCGCAGACCCCGAACCTCATTGCGTTAGGGTAGCCGAAGCCGCCTTGGCTCGCCACGCCCGCGAGGCGTGAGACACAAGCACTTCTTCATGCCGAGTTAGTGCGGAGTTGGGACGCAGGTGGATCTTGCGGCTGGGAGGGCCCATAGGTGGAAGGCGTCGGTCGCGGGCCAGTACATCGTGAACGAATAACACATCTCGTCTTGGGTGAATTCGCCGAAGGAGACGTCAGCGCTGGTGGGGTTGTTCCAGGCGCAGCGCGTGTGAATGACGTCGCCGCCGTGGACTGTCGCAGACATCGGAGACCATAATTGGTTGGTGAAGCTCCAGTTGTTGACTGCGCCCAAATCCAGATTGCCCGATTGACCACTAGCGGTAGTCGCGATCGTAGTGCCTAGTTGGTGCATGTGCGGGAAGGCCGAAATTACATGCATATCCGTAACCGACTTCGGAATTGGATAATCGCATGTGATGTCCAGCGCGCCGTGCGCGGGGATCGTGAAGCTCATCGAGCCGAACGCGATCACGTCCGCGTCGTTGGGACGCGGTGTCGTGGTGGTGCAGAGATCGAACCCGGAAGTGTCCTCTTCCTCAGCTAGGCCCGCGAGGTTGTTGTAGTGCACTTGCACGACATAGTGGGCAACGCCGTCCGCTCCCGCCATCTTGTACCCAGCCTCGGGAGGCAACTCGAATGGCCCTCCGCCTGGAGCCCAGCCATAGACCAATTTCGCTTGTCCCACGCCGAGCGGGCAGAGCCCTGGAGTGATGGGTCGCGACGACTGCGCCTCGTACAAGAGCACGTGGTGGACGATCTTCGTATTGTCGATGTGCGGCGCGAACGCGATCGCTTGTTGATTGGGCAGCGCTGGGATGTCGACTCCATAACAGACGTAGACGTCCGACTGTTCTTGCGGCATGGCCCACGGTGAGATTGGGCGAACGCTGACGTCGGGCTTGCAGCTCAGACCAGGGATCGCGCCTCCATCATACGACGGAGACTTGCACACCTCGCTCTTGAGAGGGGCTGGCGCGCCGGCCGCGACCCAGTTGTCCAGCGTCGCTGTCTCCAGCGCGGAGAGACGATGGTTCGGCGGCTGCGGCATGGGGTGAGCTTCGTCGTGGATGCGCTCTCCGACGAGCTCGTAGACCGACCGGCTCGGAGCGCTCTTGGCCTTGGCGTGCAGATCCTCGTAGCTCACGAGAGACATGGGCGCGCCGAAGGACGGTGTCGCGCCGTGACAGGTCCGGCAGTGGGCGCCGAGCACGTTTTCGATCGCGCATGGCAGCGGCGAGCCTGGAGTGCTCGTGGTGCTGCTACACGCTAGAATAAGCGCGATCATGCCGCCCAGCGCCGCCGCTCTCTTCATCCGACAACCGTAGCAAGCTCGTGGCTCGCGGTCAGCCTTGGCGCACTCCGCACTTCGGGCACACCGAGAGACCTTCGAGCGCGGCGCCGCAGGACTGACAGGCCTTCATCAATTGGGCGGCTCGGGTCGAACCGACGACGGTCCGCGAGTTGGGGTCGTCGTCAGCGTCGTCCACCACGTTCGGAAGGGCGCGGAGCGAAGGGGCGACACCCGCAAGGTTGCGGCCGCACTTCTTGCAAACGACGTCCTTGCCGTGGAGGAACTCGGCGCCGCAGTCGGGGCAGGGCTCTTTCTTGGGACCAACCTGCGGCGGCGAAACAGGCGTCGACACGCGGCCACGAGACCAAGCGATGAGACCGGCAGCGACCGCGACGATGAGTGCGAGGATGAGCACCACGACGAGCATGGGATGAAAGCGACGATATCAGTCGCAGCTACGGAGTACGAATTTGTCGTCGTGCAATCAGTCGACGATCGTGCTCCGCGAGGTGAAGGGCGCGCGGATGTGGAGCGTCTTCTTGCCCAGCGCGGAGGGGATGGGCTCGAACGGGCTCGCTTTGCGGATGGCGTCGGCGCAGTTGCGGTCGAACTCGTCGATTCCGCTCGTACGCACGGGAGGCCACACCACGTGAGCGGTGCCGTTCTCGTCGATCGTGAAGTCGATGATCACGGTGCCTTGCTTGAGGTCCAGCATGGCCGCGCGCGGGAACGCGTTGGCCCACATGGGGTCGAGCTTGGCGTGGAGGCGGCGGAAATAGGGCATGAGATGAGGATCGTTGGTGTCGATGTCGAAGAGGTCACCCTCTCCAGTGCCGAGCGGCCGCGCGTGCGACCCGTCTCCGGAGACCCCGCCGGCGCCAGTGAGCCCACCTCCGCTCGTGCCTCCGCGACCGTCGCCGCTCGGTCCGCCCGCCGCGCTCGCATGAACGAGCGAGCGCACGATCGTCGAGACCTCTTGCTCGGAGTCTACGTCGTCGCGCGTCTTGGACTTGTCGATCGCTGGGATCGCGATCGCTCCTTGCGTCACGTCGGGTCGCGCGTTTGCGACCGCCGCGCTCTGTCGATGGTCGGCGCCAGGCAGCGATCCGTGAGCGCCAACGCCTGGAGAAGAGTCGAGCGCGCCGTCGTTTTGAGAACCTGGCGTACTCGTGAAAGCGACGGGGTGAACGGACGAGAGCCCCTGCGCATCGCCACCCGCGAACGCCGGAAGTGCGCCAGGCTTGCCGCCAACCGTGGACGGCGCGAGCGCCTGCATCGCTCCGCGGCTCGGATCGGTTGTGGCGACAAGGCGACGCTCTTGTCGATCGCCCTGCCCCATCGCGATGAACGTCGCCTCCATCGGGTGAGTGGTGGCGCGACGGTCCTCCCAGCTCGACCTCATCGCGCTGCTCTTGATGCGGTGCTGCTGATCGCGATCGAGCCTGCTGATGAGGTCGGGTGAGAGGCGTAGCTGCTCGTCTCGATCCGTGAGGTGGATCGCCTTCAGCGCGGCCGCTTGATCGCCGCCGTGCCCGAGGTCGCCGTTGTCCACCCGCGCGATCGTGTCTCCGCCCGAGGCCGTGGGCCCATCGCCTCGCACGTCCAGGGTCTCGTTTGTGATCATCGTCCCCGTGGCGACTGCGGGCAGCTCGAGCGTGACATCATCGGCGCCTGTCTTGGCGCGCGCGAGCTCTGCCTGCTTGTCTGCCTCCTCGCGCTCCCAGTTCCTTACCGCGAGGAACACGACGCCTGACGCGAGCACCAAGTGCACCGCGAGGGACATGATCCACGCGACGCCCGTGATCGGGACTCTCGGTTTGCTCGATCGATCCACTCGTTGTCGTTATTGTGAGGCCTGCACCGACTGAAAGCCACACGAACGATCGAAGCCGCTCACATGCTCATCGACACACATTGTCACCTTGATCCTGCCTATTTTGCCGATCCGGACGCTGCCATGGACCGCGCGCGCGCAGTCGGCGTCGGCTCGTTCGTGGTCATCGGTGTGGGCCGGGATCTCGCGCCGGCGCGGCACGCGGTCGCGCTCGCGAGACGCTTGCCGAGTCAAGTAGCGGCCGTGGTAGGCGTGCACCCGCATGACGCGACGAGCCTCACGGACGAGGCGTACGCCGAGCTGGCCGAGCTCGCACGCGCGCCGGAGGTCGTCGCTGTTGGAGAGATCGGCCTGGACTACCACTACGATCACTCCCCGCGTGACGTTCAGCGCGCCGCGTTCGCGCGACTGATCGGGCTCGCGAAGGAGGTGCACAAACCGATCGTGATCCACACGCGCGAGGCCGCCGCAGACACGCTCGAGGTGATGGCCGCGGAGGGGGCGCGCGACGTCGGCGGCGTCATCCATTGCTTCAGCGAAGACCGCGCCTTCGCCGAGCGCGCGCTCGAGATGGGGTTCGACCTCTCGTTCTCCGGCATCGTCACGTTCAAGTCGGCGGCGAGCGTCCACGACGTCGCCGCCTGGGCGCCGCTCGACCGCATCCTGGTCGAGACCGACAGCCCCTACCTGGCGCCCATGCCCATGCGGGGGAAAGCGTGTGAGCCTGCGTACGTCGCCCACACCGCGGCGCGCGTCGCGGCGCTCCGGAAGATGTCGCTCGGCGACCTGGCGAACGCGACGACCGCCAACGCCGAGCGCTGCTTCCGGCGAATCTTTCCGCGCGATTGACGCGAAGAAAGGCGGGGCTCGCACCTGGCGCCGATGCGCCGGTGACCGCAAACTGGAACACGGGCGACGCACGCACGCGTCTCCGCCGACATCCTGCTGCTGCTGAATCGGGAACTGGTGCGCGCGTTGAAAGCGCCTGACATTTCAGGCCGTGTCTCGCAGGAAGGCTCGAACGTCATCGGTAACAGCGTTGCCGAATTCACCGCCATCGTTCGCGATGGGGTGCAGAAGTGGCGCGCCGTGGCAAAAATTGCGGGTATCAAGGCGGAGTGAGCCGCGGTGCGCCATGCCCGCTTTTGAAATCATCAGCATCCTCCTGCTAGCGGGCATCGCATGGCTGTGGCTCGATAGTCTGAAAGCGCGCGAGATCGCGGTGCGCG
>JANYHY010000609.1 GCA_025362165.1 Myxococcales bacterium
AACCTCCTCGTGTGGCGGCGAAGCCGACACCGTGAGGAGGTCTGCCGTGGAATGCGCTCGCCCGCAAGGTCGCGTAGTGAGGACAATCAAGTATCCCGAGAAGCGACCGAGGACGTGCGCATTCCACGGCAGGGAGGAGCCCCAAGAGTTTTAACGGTGACCGCCGCCGCGCCCGCCGCCTCCGCGGTGACCGCCGCCGAAGTGTCCGCCGCCTGCGCGGTAGAAGCCGCCTCCGCCGAAGTGTCCGCCGCCGCCGCGATAGGTGTATCCACGACTTCCCCAACCGTAGGGGCGAACGAAGGTTGGGTGACCCCAGTAGACAGGCGCGACCACGACGCCGCGGAAACCTACGTAAGTGGGATTGTACCAAAATGGACTGTCCCAATAGGCGTAGTCGATGGTGCCGTCTTCCACATAAGTGTCGTCGAGCTCTGCGCGAGTGAACGGCGTGCTCACCGCGGCGACTCCCGCGTCGCAGTGGATGCGCGCGGTCGTCTCGAAGGAGGCTATCGAGTTGATGTCTTGTGCGTCATTGGGCAACGGGAAGAACAGATCGACCACGCGCGACGATCTCGGGGCGATCGTGAGCACAGGAGGCGCTGAGCCGTCACCGGCGTTGGCCGTCGCGAACGCAGGCGTGCTCTTGCCTCGGTCCGACATCATGAGTTCTTGCTCGCGCGTGTCGAACGTCCACGCCTGCGCTCCGGTCGTGTTGGAGACGACCATCCGAACGTGCAGCGCGGCGAGCTGCTGATCCGGCGCGTTGTTCGGCGTGAGCGGCTCGATCCCGATCGTCGCAACGCGTAGCTCGCCGCGGTTTGCCTGCGGCACGATCGCGTAGCTCACCGCAGGCCGCCCATTGAGCGAAGAAGACGCGCCTTGCGCCGGCACGAACCCATAACCTGGAGAACACGCCGCGAGCGCACAACCCAACAACAATCCTAGGATGCGATTCATCACAGTATCAATCGTGGCCGCGCGCCCGCAGGAAGTCCAGCACGCGCACCTCTGCCTGGGCGATTCCGTCTTGATCGCGAGCAGGCTCGACAGGACTGCCCGCGTTCGCACTCGGCTGCGGCCGCGATAGCTTCGACACGTCCACGGCCGTGCCGAGGAGCAGAGTAAGCTCACGGCAATGCTTCGGAGCGTGGGCCGGTGGTGTCGTTCCACCACATCGTGCCATCTACGGCATCCACGTAGAGCCAATCGAGCAAGATCGAGTCGTTGCCTATGTTGGAGTGGTTCGCGACGCGCAGCTCGTAGCCACACTCTCGCTTTGCGCGATCACACTTGGTCGGACAGCCAATGATGTCGATGTAGATGAAGTCGTTCGGCGCGGTCGCCAGGAGATCTTGAAAGTGCTTGCTGCGCGAAGCCCGCGTCTTCGCCTCGAGCGAGCTAATCTTGTATGGTGCCATGATTGTGCTCGTGGGCACCGAGTCCGCGCTCGGCTCCGACTGATCGGTGCACCACGTCGACGCCGCGGCGGTGAGCTTGTCGAGGTTCGCGTTGGTCAGGTCGTCGCTCTCGTAGGTAACGAGGCCAGCACCGTCGATGAACAGTACGCCCTTGTAGTCAGTGCTCTTTCCACCAATTGTGCTCGTCTTGGTGAAACGTACGACGGTCATGCTGGCCGCACCGGCGTCGACAGAGCGCGTCGTGAGCTCCTTGATGGATTGCGCATAGTCGGGTGACTTCTCGAATGCCGCCTTCTTCCTTGCGACGCACTCTTCATTGGTCAGCACCTGGCCGTAGAACTCGACGTGACGTGCGTAGAGGTCTCGTAGCGCGCGCACATCGTGCTTGTCGTGTGCCTTGTTCCATCGATCCGCGACCTCGGTCGGCGTCGCCTTCTTGATTGGGACGCTCGCGTCCGCAGCGACAGACACGACTGGCGGTGATGTGTCTGCGATGGCTATCGATTGCTGCGATTTGCAGCTCATCAACGCGCATGCGATCAACGCCGACGCTACCAAGGCAACCAGGTTTCTGTGCGTGAGCGTCATGAGACAGCGTCGCCCACGACCTGCTGCGTGGTCAAGCGGGAGTTGCTCGCCATGAACGGGATGTGCTTCACCCCTAGACCTCCGTTTTCGCCCGCCTGCAAAGCCGTGTTCTACTCCGACTGCGACGGCAACACAGTCACGGACGTACGGCTATTTCTCAAGGAGGGTGAGCCACGTGGGCCTATGCCTCGACGGCGGAGCGGACGCGAACACAAACTAAAATGCCGCGTCGCGTGTTCGATCTTCGTCCCATAGCGTACCGTCGTGCTCATGATCGACTGTCAGACCGAGAGACCCAGTGAGTTTCCCCAGGTGCTTCGCGTCCGTGAGCACACGCTTCATGCAGACGTCGGCGCCGCCATCGGGAGCACGGACTCAGCGCCGGGTCCTCACGACTACTTCGACGCCGCGCTCGCCGCGTGCAAGACGCTGACGGCGACCTGGTACGCGAAGAAGAACGGGATCCCTCTCGAGCGAGTGGAGTCGCACGTCGAGCGCGACGACACCCAGGAGCGACGAGGCGTCTACGTGCTCAAGGTCAAGCTCGCGTTCCACGGCCCGATGACCGATGAGCAGCGAGACAAGCTCTACGCCGCAGTCGCGAACTGTCCAATCCACAAGCTGATGACCACCACCGAAGTACGGATCGACACCGCGCCGCTCTAATAGGCTGATGAAGCAATCTTCATCCTGCTGTTAGGTCTTGTCATCACGGAGAGGCGCTCCGTGCCCACCCACCGCTGGTGCGCGGGGCGTCTTTCACGCTCCACGCACCAGCGATCGCGGAGATCAGTTCGCGCAGCGGTTGAGCATGATGCTCGGATCCATGTTGAACAGCGGTAGCCAGAACACGAGGCCGGAGTTGCTCTTGCGCAGCGCCTCGGGGTTGGCGCCGTTGCCGGTGAACGTCGCCAGGCTCGCGATCTCTTGCGCGGTCAGCACGCGGTTGTAGACGCGAACGTCGGAGACCGCGCCTTTGAGCGGCTCTCGTGCGGGCACAGTGACTGTCTGGCCGATCGCGAAGACATAGCCTGTCGTAGTGAGCGCTCCGCCGGGCGCGCCTGACACGTCTAGCTTGCCGTCGAAGTAGAGCGTGGCCGTGTTGTTCGTGTAGGTGACGGCGATGTGATGCCAGGTGCTATCCGTCGGGTTCTTCGTGCCGTTCAGGTCGTGTCCCTCGCCGACCATGTACTCGTGATTGCCGCCGCCGTTCAACAGACCAAAGCGCTGGCCAGCGGCGAACGTCCCGTAGTTGAAGAAGGTCTGCGAAGTGCCGGTCGACGCGCTGTTCTCCCAGAGCACCAGCGTGCGATCGGTCGCTCCTTGCGGGAACACCTTCGCCGGATCGATGCCAGTGACGAAGTCTGCCGTTGTGAAGGAGTACGCCTCGTTCGCGCCGCCTCCATCGCCGCCTGCGTCGAAGACTCCGCGCGGACCGGGCGAGCTCGTGGCGCCGTTCGAGACCGCGAGGCCCGCGTCCGCGACGCCGCCGTCAGTGCTCGCGCACGCGTAGGCCGCGCATCCATAAGGGACGACGCAGTACGGCGCGGTGTCAGGCATGTTGGCGTCTGCCGCGTCGACCCCGGGGCTCGTGTCAGCGACGCTGGTATCGGGGACGTTACTGGTGTCCGCGCCGTTGCTCGTGTCCTTGACGCTCGAGTCGAGGACGTTGACAGGGGTGGTGACCGCGTCGCCGCCGCAAGCGTAAATGCCGCCATAGAACGCGCCAAGCACCGGCACAGCCATCCACTTCATTCGTTTGATGTTCCGCATTGGACCTCCGAGGCTTGCGCGCAAAAGACGCGAGCACGCCAACCTCGCAGGAGACAATTTCTCGCCATTGTTGTCAATGGGTTCGCGTGGCGAGATGTGGGCGGTCGCGACTGGGGCTTGCGCAACGAGAGGCACGCCGTGTCCATCCCAGCGCATCGGCAAGCTCGCCTAGCAATTTACGACTTCGACTACCCAAAATAGTGGGGGGGGCACTTGGTGAACGCGGGTGTCTCAGTCGCACACGCAGAGCCCATCGCCCGCAGCGCACGACTTCACCTTAGTGCCGTCAGTGATCATGTGGCATTGCGGCGCTTTGATCGTTACGGCGTTGCCCGTGGCGGTGACCGCTGGGGCGGTGCGCTTGCCGTCCTTCTCCTTCTTGTCGCGCTCCTCCGCTGCGCGACGCCTGTCGGCCTCGGCCTGGGCGATCTCGCTGTTGATCCTGCTGCGCTCCGCGTCGCTCGTGGCGAGCGCGAGCTGATCGTTGAGGTCCTTCACCTTCTTGTCGCTCGCCGCGATCTGCCCGTTGAGATCGTTCAGTTGCGCAGTCAACTGTTGCTGCTTGAGGTTCGCGTCGTAGATGAGGGCTCCAGCGCCTCCTCCCACGAGCAGGAGCGCGCCGAGCGTGAGGCCCACGACGAGCTTGAGGTTCTTCTTGCTCTTGTCGTGGCTGAGCGCGTGGAGCTCCTTCTCGAACGCTTGCTGTCGCGCGAGCGTCTCCATGCGCGCGCGATTCTCCGCGTCGAGGCGCGCGCGCTCCAGCTCGCCATGCCTGATCGCGTCTAGGCGGGCCTGCTCCTCGCGTGCGCGTTGCTCCTCTTGCCGGCGCGCTTCGTCTTGGGCGCGGAGCCTGGCTTCTGCCTCGGCGTGGAGCCTGGCCTCTTCAGCCTGTCTCGCCTGCCACGCGGCGGCCTCGGCGCGACCGAGCGCGTCGCTCTCTTGCCGGACGCGATCCTCTTCCAGCGTCATCAGCTCCTTGAGGGAGAACAGCACCGAGCTCTCGTTGTGTTGCGTCATTGGAAAATGAAACACGAGTCCTGTGCTCCACCTTGGCTCGCCTGAACTCATCTGACTACTTGCGAGCGTTCGGCTCGAATACAAGAATTCTTATGTCGGTGAGCGTACCAAGCGAGGTCTCGATCCGCGGGCGCACGTCTGACCAAACGAGTCCGCCGAGCCCGGCGCCGAGAGCGGGAAGGGCCACCGACACGATCTTTAGATCCTACATGACCCACACGAGGTCACTGAGACCGTCATGACCAGCCGCTGTCAGGGAGCTGCTGGCCGCTCGTCTAGACAACTCACTCCATGCACGCCCACCGGACCCTCATCGAGCGCTATCGCAAGAACGTCTCGCGTATTGCGGAGCGTGTTCAGAGCGGTAGAAGCTCTAGCCGGCTGTAACCCGGTGGCCTAGTGCAAGTGGTGCAACTCCACCACGCTCCACGAAGGAACGACCCTTCCGAGAACTGTGTGCGAAGATGACACCGGAAATGACGGACCCCCTCGCGTTCGG
>JANYHY010000644.1 GCA_025362165.1 Myxococcales bacterium
GCAATCACATCATCGTCGCGACCGCGGAGGGTTACACGGAGGGGTCGACACAGACCGTCCTTGTCGCGGGTGATCGCCGTGAGCTCTCCCTGTCGTTGAGCAAGAAGTCGATCCTCAAGTCACCATGGTTCTGGACGGTGATCGGGGTCGTGGTCGCAGGCGCTGCGATCGGTATCACGGCCGCAGTGGTGCTCGAGCGCAGCGCGGATTCGGGCAGCGGCTTCTCGCCTGGCCAAGTCGCCGCACCGCTCACGTTCTAATTTCAAAAACCGGCGACTGGCGTGGGCGTCGGCTCCACCATGCGTGTGCCGTCTCCGATTTGACCCGTGTCGTTGTGACCCCAACACGCCACTGTTTTGTCGCTCTGCAAAGCACACCCGTGATCTCCGGCGGCGGCGATCGCGAGCACGCCGGTCAGGTTCGACACCTTTGTCGGCTGCAGCGAGTTGGCGTTGGTGCCATTGCCCATCTGCGCGCGATCACCGTAGCCCCAGCACCACACCGAGCTGTCCGCGAGCAGCGCGCACACGTGACCGTCGCCGGAGACGATTTGCTTGCCACCATGGGGAAGCGTCACCTTCGCGGGCGTGGAGGTGCTGCTCGTCGAGCCGATCCCGAGCTGTCCGCCGCCGTTGGCGCCGACACAATAGACTTCGCTGCTTTGGAGCAGCGCGCAGATATGGCCGTACCCCATGGCGAACTGCTGCGCGCCCGAGGGGAGCTTCATCTGCACGGGCGTCGAGCTCGAGCCGCCGCCGCCGAGCTCACCATAGTTGTCATTGCCCCAACAATAGCCGGTGTTGTCAGCGCCGACGGCGCACGTGTGATGGCCGCCTCCGAACGCCGCGAGCGTAGCCTGGGGCATCTGCGCGAACGTCGGCTTGTTCTGCGCGGAGTTGTTTCCGTTGCCGAGCTGACCGCTGCCGTTCGCGCCAGAGCACGCCAGACCAGCGTCGCCAGCGAGCGCGCACGTGTGCTCATAGCCGAGCGTGGTGGGGACACCGCCAAATCCGCCGCCACCGAAGACGGCGCCGCTCGAGTTGGTGTTGGTGTTATTGCCGTCGCCGAGCTGGCCGGAGCCGTTGTATCCCCAACACACGATGTCGGTGCCAGCGCCCACCTCGCAGAGATGCGCGCCACCCGCGACGACCTTCGTCGGCGTGATCGTAGGCATGACGGTGATCGTCAAGGGCGTGCCGCTCGCGGGAGTCTTGTTCTGCGCGAGCTCACCGTTGTCGTTGGTGCCCCAACACCAGAGCTTGCCGCTCGACTCGAGCGCGCACGCGAAGCCATCTCCGCCGCACGCGATGGAGGTAACATCTTTGGGGCCTGCGACGGTCACGGGCGTGGGCGCATAGATGTTCGAGCCGAGACCGAGACGCGCGTCGCGATCGCTTCCCCAACACCAGATGTGACCGTCTGCGCTGCGCGCGCACGTGTGTCGGTAGCCGCTGGCGATCTCGACGATCCCGCTAACTTTAGCGGTCGTCGGGACGTTGATGGAATCGATTGACGTATCACTAGTCCCTAATTGACCCCAACTGTTGGAGCCCCAACAACTGACCGCGCCAGACTTCTGCGCAGCGCAAGTGTGGAGGCCACCGAGGCCCAAGGCGGTCGCGTCGGTGAGGTTGAATACGCTCACCGGAGACGCTGAAGAGCTGCTCGCCGAGTTGCCCAGACTTCCCGCCCCGCCGACTCCCCAGCATTTGACCTGCCCGGTCGAGAACAGCGCGCACGTGTGCTGGCGTCCAGAAGCGAGCGACTGCACCCCGCTGAGCCCCATCACCTGCGTGGGCACGAGGACGTCGTTGCCCTTGGTGTTGGTCCCTACTTGGCCTTCGCCGTTCTCTCCCCAACACCACACGTCGCCGGTCTTCGTGAGCGCGCACGTGTGGAAGCCGCCCACCGCGATTTGCGCGATCGGCGGGAGCCCAGTCACGTCGTTGGGTGTGAGGTGCTTGTTGTTCGTGCCATCCCCGAGCTGACCTGATCCGTTGTTGCCCCAGCACACGACGCCCGCGCCCTTCTTCAGCGCGCAAGTGTAGTTGGAGCCGCCCCCGACTTGCGTCGCGTCGCTGATGCCCTGCACCGTCTTGGACGTGGTGGCGTCGTTCTGAGTGCCGTCGCCGATCTGACCGTCATTGTTGTATCCCCAACAGACGACGTCTCCGGAAGGGCGCACCGCGCACACGTGCGAGTCGCCGGCGGAGATCTGCGCAGCGTCGTTCAACCCCGTGACGAGCGAGGGGATGCTCGAGTCCCGTGATTTGCCGTCACCGAGCCTGCCATTGTCTTGCGTGCCCCAACAGGTGACGGTGCCGTCTTTGCGAAGCGCGCAGGTGCTCGCGCCACCCGCGGTGATTTGGATCGCAGGGACGTAGGGCAACACGGGCGCATCTGGTTTGCCGCTGTCGGGGATTTCTCCATCAACCACCGACGCGTCGCCG
>JANYHY010000691.1 GCA_025362165.1 Myxococcales bacterium
ACCTCGTGTTCGAGTACGTGGAGGGACCTACGCTGCGCGAGCGAATTGCTGACGGACCGATGACGCCGCTCGAAGTTGCGAAGCTCGGGCGTGAGCTGGGCTCCGCGCTCACGCACGCTCATGCCTCGGGCGTGATTCACCGCGACGTGAAGCCTGAGAACGTGATCCTCTCGAAGACGGGCGGCAAGCTCGCGGACCTCGGCATCGCGCGCATCCCTGACTCCACCCTCACGACGGCTGGCGCGACGATGGGCACTCCCGCGTACAGCGCACCCGAGGCGCTCGCAAGAGGAGAGTTCTCCGCGTCGAGCGATCAGTTCTCGCTCGGCGCCCTACTCTACGAGGCGCTCAGCGGCGTGCGCGCGTTCGCTGGAGAAGACGCGCTCGTCACGGCGACGATGGTCGCGACCACGCACCCCCCTCCGCTCGCGAACGCGGAGGTCGAGGGCGCGCGCAAGCTGGTCATGCGGCGCGTGGACGGCGTGCTGATGCGCGCGCTCTCCAAGGACAAGGACACGCGCTACGCTTCGTGCGAGGCGTTCAGCGATTCGTTGGCGGCCGCGATCGACACGCGCTCCTCAGGCGCGTTCCAGACGTTGCCTCCGTCGAGCCACTCGCAGTCGCTCATCCCTGGCGCCACGCGCCGTTGGCAGAACCTCGTCGCGGGTCTGGGTCTGATCGTCATCATTGGCCTCGTGGTGCTCGGCCGACGCAGCAACGACGACAAGCACGACGTGAACGATCCAGACGCGGGGCTCGCAACGGTCTCTGGGGCGGTCTCTGTGTCGACGAAGCCACCTCCGCCAAGCGCCACGCCACCGCGGAAAAAGGCCCCTCCCGTGATCTCCAGCGCGATGGTTGACGCATCAACGGTGCCCGATGCCGCGCCCACCGTTCAGATCCCGCAGCCTCTCTGAGTCAGTGCTTGAGCGACCCCATGTCGGTGCACCCAGTCGCGATCTCGTTGTCGCACGCCTTCTTGAAGAGCGTCTTGGCCTTGGCGGAGTCACGACTCACGCCGCGACCATCTCGATACAGCTGACCGAGGTAGTCGCACCCTGAGTAGTCTTCGAGGTCGCAGCCCTTCTGGTAGTAGGTGGCTGCCTTGGAGAGGTCTGAAGTGACGCCGGTGCCTGCCTCGTACAGCAAGCCCAAGTTGGTGCACGCGACCTGGTCGTCTCCATCGCAGCCCTTGCGATAGTAGGTCGCCGCGGTCGCCTGGTTCTTCGTCGTGCCGAGGCCGCGATCGTACGCGTAGCCGAGCCCCGCGCATCCGTTCGGATCGTTGCCGTCGCAGCCCTTCTGGTACAACTCGAGGCTCTTGGCGAGATCGAGCGGCACTCCATAGCCGTGCCGGTACATGTAGCCGTAGTTGCTGCAGCCGTAGACGTCGCCGCCGTCGCACGCCTTCTTGAAGAACGTGTCCGCCTTGCTGTTGCTCTGCGTGCGCCCGCCCTTTCCGTAGAGGTAGTGCACCCCGAGCAGATTGCAGCCGCGTAGCGAGCCGCCCGTGCACGATTGATCGTAGAGCGCACTCGCCTTCACTTTGTCGGTGGTGACGCCCTTGCCGTCGTCGTACATCGATCCGAGGTTCGAGCACGCCGCGTACAGCTTCATGTCGCAGCTCTTCTGGTACCAAGTGATCGCTTGCGCGTTATCGACGGGGACGCCGCGTCCTTCTTGGTAGTCGATCGCGAGCGAATTGCAGCCCTCGGGCACGCCCTTGTCGCAGTCCGCCTTGTGCATGTCGTGCCCTTTTTTGGCCGCTTGCGCGACCTCGGGATCGACCGTGTCGTCATCCGTGGAGGAGGTGGCGACCGTAGCGGTTGGCGGCGGCGAGGCAACGATTCCCGTGGGCGTGTGCCTCTTACGGCGGCATCCAGTGAGGGAGAGCACGATCATCGCAGCGACAAGGATTGTGGGAGTACGCATTCGGTCGCGAGATCATACGTCGGGAGAGGCCAACAGTCTCCCTCTCGCGATACCCCCTTTTTTCGGCCGTGCACCGCGCCTATGCTGCGCGACCGCACGCACCATGAACCTCGATCACCTCGTCGCGCTCTACAGGCAGATGCAGCTCATACGACGCCTCGAAGAGGAGGCAGCTCGCGCGTACGCGATGGGCAAGATCGGCGGCTTCCTCCACTTGTACATCGGACAAGAGGCGGTCGCGGTCGGCGCGTGTGCGGCGATCACCAAGGACGACTATGTCGTCACCACCTACCGCGATCACGGCATCGCGATCGCCAAGGGCATGAAGCCTGGCGTGATGATGGCGGAGCTCTTCGGCAAGGCCACGGGCTGCTCGCACGGCCTCGGCGGCTCGATGCACATGTTCGACAAAGCTTCGAACATGCTCGGCGGTCACGGCATCGTTGGCGGTCACATCCCGCTCGCCGCCGGAGCAGCCTTCGCGTCGAAGTATCGCAAAGACGGCCGCGTCACGCTCTGCTTCTTCGGCGACGGCGCCGTCAGCATCCAAGGCTTCCACGAGGGCGTCTCCTTGGCGGCGCTGTGGAAGCTGCCGATCGTCTTCGTCTGCGAGAACAACGAGTACTCCATGGGCACGCCGCTCTCGCGCACGCTCTCCGAAGAGGACATCAGCAAGAAGGCGATCGGCTACGGCATGGCGCACGATCGCTTCTTCGCGACAGACGTCCTCGAGGTCGAAAGCAGGCTGAAACAAGCCGTGGATCGCGCTCGTAACGAGTCGCTCCCTACGCTCGTCGAGGTGCGCACGTACCGCTTCCGCGGTCACTCCATGAGCGACCCTGGCAAGTACCGCACGGCCGCAGAGCTCGATGAGCACAAGCAGCGGGACCCGCTCAGCGTCGCGCGCACCAAGCTCGAGGCCGCGTGGGATCAGCAGAAGCTCGCCGCGCTCGAGCAAGAGGTCGAGCGCGAGGTAGAGGCAGCGGTGAAGTTCGCCGACGAGAGCCCCGAACCCGACGCGAGCATCCTGGAGCCCACCACCTACGACGGCACCTTCGCGAGCTGAGGTTCGGAATCGATGACTACCGTGAGATACCGAGAAGCCCTTCGTGAGGCGATGATCGAGGAGATGGAGAGAGACGGGACCGTCTTTCTCATGGGCGAAGAGGTCGGCCACTACAACGGCGCGTACAAAGTGTCAGAAGGCATGCTCGACAAGTTCGGCGCGGGCCGCGTCATCGACACGCCGATCGCCGAGGGCGGCTTCGCGGGATTGGGCGTCGGCGCGGCGATGGTCGGCTTGCGCCCCATCATCGAGTTCATGACGTGGAACTTCAGCGCCGTCGCGTTCGATCAAATCTTGAACAACGCGGCGAAGATTCGACAAATGTCGGGAGGTCAATTCAATTGCCCGATCGTCTTCAGAGGTCCTAACGCCAGCGCGCGTCAGGTTGGTAGCCAACATTCGCACGCGATGGAGCACTTTTACGCTCAAGTTCCGGGTTTGAAGGTCGTCGCTCCTGCGTTTGTCGCAGACGCGAAAGGCTTAATGAAAGCCGCCATTCGTGACGATAACCCGGTGCTCGTCATGGAGTCCGAGACGCTCTACTCGATCAAGGGAGAGGTCCCCGCCGGGCAAGACACCGTGCCGATCGGCAAGGCGCAGATCGTCCGACCCGGCACCGACGCGACGATCGTCGCGTACTCGCGCATGACTCACCTCGCGCTCGATGCCGCGGTGGCGCTCGAGAAGGAGGGCATCTCTGTGGAGGTCGTCGATCTTCGCTCGCTGCGCCCGCTCGATGAGGATCTGATCATCGCTTCCGTGAAGAAGACGCACCGCTGCGTCGTCGTGCACGAGGGCTGGCCCTACGGCGGCGTGGGCGCGGAGAT
>JANYHY010000711.1 GCA_025362165.1 Myxococcales bacterium
GGTCTTGTCGCCCGTCGCGGCGAGCCAGTCGCCGAGCCCTTGATCGGCCGCGGCCGCGGGCGCATCCCACTCCTCGCCGGAGGCGGCGCTGCCGAGCACCGCGGTCTCGCCGGCCCACGAGAGGAACCCCGGGAACGGCTGGCGCACGAACTCGTACGACCAGTCGGTGACGTAGAGCTTCCCGCCTGCTTGAACGAACTCGTCGAGGTTCTGCTTCGCGACGTCGGATTTCGTGATCGCGTCGTCGCTCGAGCCGCAGGGCACGAAGACGATGTGGTACTTCATCAGCTCTGCTTTGTTCATGAGCAGAGAGCGATCTTGGCGGACCTCGACGCCCGCGAGCCCGAGCTTGCCGAGCGAGTCGTCGATGCGATCGAAGTCCGTGTCGTCTTTGAGGATGACCATCTTCGGGATGTCGTCGCCCTTCGAGGCGTCGGACTTCGATGGGATCGTCGTGTCGTCCTTCGGGATCGCGAGCTCGCCCTCTTTGTCGATCGCGACCGGACGCACGCGCCGGAACTGCCCCTTCTGCACGACGAGGAACGCCTTGCCCTTCGGCATGTCGGTCGTGAACGAGAACGTTCCGTCAGCCGCCGATATCGCGAACGAGCCGTCGGGGAGCGTCACGCACTGATCGCAGTAGGCGCCCTCGGGGATCGCCGCCGGTGCGGTGGACGTGACGTACACGAGCGCATTCGAGAGCGGCAGCGACCCGTTCGGCGCGAGGACCGTGCCCTCGAACGTGACCGACACGGACATGTGATTCGTGTTGTCGCCGAGCTTCGGAGTTTGCGGCGCGCTCCCGGCGGGCGCAGGGGTCTTGTCGTCGAAGGTCTGACGATTGCTGGAGCTCGAGCACGATGCGACGAGCACCGTGAGCGGGACGAGCGTGGCGAGAGCGAGACCGAGCTGAAGAGAGCGCATATGGAGACCTCCGCGAAGGGCGGCGTACCCTACTGCGGGAACTCGCCTGTGCAAGCGTCTCCGTCTTGTTTCGCGTCAAATTCTCATGGCTTGAGCGCGATCCTGCGCAATCCGGGCGAGTCCTTGCCCGGCTTCGTGCGGTGACTACTTCTGATTGCAGGCGCTCGCCTGCATGCACTGCTGGCCCGCCTTGCATGCCGTGCTCGTGCAGACGGCGTTCGCCGCGGGCTCGCACGTCGCGGTGAGGCACGACTCGCATGCGGCGCTGGGCGCGGCGCCAGTGCAGAAGTCGGCGCCGCAGGCGCTCGTGCACTGACCGCCGCCGCATGCACACTGTCCGACGGCGTCATCGGCCTTCGCGAGCTCGCCGCCGCTCGCGGTGTTGCAGCAGTCGAAGCACGCGTCGGCGGTCGCCGAACCGGAGCAGTTGGCGGCGGCGGGCGGCGGCATCGTTCCGGACGACGTCGCCTTCGGCGGCGTGGTGCCGGAAGGCGTACCGGTGCTCCCGTTGTCCGAAGCCGTGGTGGGCTTCTTCGTCGTCGGCTTCTTCTTGGTCGCCAGCGACTCCGAAGGATTTGTCCCGTCGTCGCCGCTGCCGAGATCACTCGGGATCGTCGGAGCGGAGCACGCGATGGCGACGAAGGAGAGAGTGAGCGCGAGTCCGAGACGCTTGCCGAAATCCATTGAAGGACTCGAGTGCAGTCCACGGACCATGACGGTGCCGATGTAGGATCACCCCCCCTTCGACGGTGTTTGTCGGTATTTTATCGAATGATGTCAGGGGTGATCTGGATCGCCCACGAGGCTTTGACCCACGTGGAGAAGGCGATCCGGTCCCACGATCAGCCGAGCGATGGTCGTACACCGTAGGTGGATGAAGGAGTTTCCGTCGGCGCGACTGGAAAATAGTGATGCTGCGCAGGCAACAAGCAAGTGTGGCTCGCGGCACCGACTTTGCTGAAGTCGGTGTGGGCGAGGACGATGCAGACGCAAGGAGCCACCACCGCTACGCACCGCGATGGTCAGTCGGTTTCGAACCGCACTGACGAATCGCGGAAGACACCCTCGGAGGGGTCTTCGGAGCGTGAAGGCGAGCGTTACGAGCTCCTCGGAGAGCTCGCGACGGGCGGCATGGCAACCGTCTACAGA
>JANYHY010000718.1 GCA_025362165.1 Myxococcales bacterium
TGCGCGACTGATCACACGAACGGCGTCGGTCAGTCGTTCTACGACTGCGTCGCCAAAGGGACGTACGACCAGCAGCAAGCGCTCAAGGCCTGCACGGCGTACACGGGCAATCAATTCGCGTGCAGCATGGCGAGCTGCATCAGCGATGGTGGTGACATGGTCGTATGCGGCGCGATCAACAACAGCTGCGTGTGCTGGGACTACGTCGGCGCGACCGTGAGCCACGTCTACAAGTCCGGTTCGTCGACGTGCTTCTGTCCGAGCACCATCGACCCGACGTGGAACTGACATGGAGGAGCGGGCTTCACCGAGTCAGCCGCCGAGCTCGCCGCTCACTCCCGGCTACTTCCTCGATCGCTACGAGCTGCTTTGCCCGCTCGCGGACGGCGGGATGGCATCGGTGTGGGTCGCGCGACTGCGCGGCAAGCACGGCTTCGAGAAGCTGCTCGCGATCAAGACCATCCTGCCGCAGTTCGCCAGCGACGAGCGCTTTCAGGAGATGTTCCTCGACGAGGCGCGGATCGCGTCGCGCATCGAGCACCCCAACGTCGCGCAGATCGTCGACCTCGGCGAGCAGCACGACATCACTTACTTGGTCATGGAGTGGGTGGACGGGGACTCGCTCTCGCGGTTGTATCGCTCGCTCAAGAAGAAGGGCGTGGGGTTGCCGCCGAACGTCTTGTTGCGCATCGTCGCGGACGTCTGCGGCGGATTGCATGCGGCGCACGAGCTGAAAGACGACCACGGCGCGCTGCTCGGTGTCGTGCATCGCGATGTCTCTCCGCAGAACATCCTCGCCAGCACGCGCGGCGTCGCCAAGCTGATCGACTTCGGAATCGCCAAGGCTCGCGATCGACTCGGCGGCGAGACCAACGCAGGGTTGATGAAGGGCAAGATCCACTACATGGCGCCCGAGCAGGCGCTTGGGTCGGCGGTGGATCGCCGCGCGGACGTCTTCGCGGTCGGCGCGATCCTCTACCACTACCTCGCGGGTGCACCGCCGTTCGACGGCGACAATCAGCTCGCGATCTTGAATCGTCTGAGCTCCAAGCAGCCGCCGATGCCGCTGCCGAAGACCGTGCATCCAGGAGTGGCGGCGATCATCAAGCGCTGCCTCGCGCACTCACCGGATCAGCGCTTCGCGACTGCGGCGGAGCTTCAAGCCGCGCTCGAACTCGCGATGGTGGAGGCTCGGCTAACTTGCACCCAGGCGCAAGTGGCCGAGTTCGTCGGTGACCATGGCGCGACTCGCACGGCCTCCCGAAAGGAAGCGATCGATCTCGCGCTGAGCGCAGCGGCAGAGCGCGCGCGCATTCGAGGTGTGTTGCGTCCGAACCCCGAGGCGTCCGCGACGGGCGTGCTCGCGAGCTCGACGGACTTTCAAAAAACGCAGACCGATCAGCCTGCGTCGGCTTCCACATCCTATGCGACGCTCGGGTCTGCGACGCTCGAGGCGCCCATCGCCTTGCAAGCCCAGCCACCTTCGCACAAGCGAACCATCCTCTTGATCGCGGCTGCAGGTCTCGTCGTCGCGGTGGCGGTCGCAGCCGCCTTGTTGGTGGTAACCCACCGAACTGCGTCGCCCGTTGCCGCAGCGGTCGTAAGACCCACGATCGATGGCTCGCCGCTCAAGCCCGCCCCGCAGCCGATCCCCACGAGCGCCGACGACATTCCGGTGCTCGAGGCGGACTCGCTTCCGCTCGCTGCGAGCACGGTCACCGCGGTCAAGCCGTTACCGAGCGCGCCAGCGTCCACGCCAACGATCGCCACCTCTGCGCCCACGGCCAGCACCAAGAGGAGAGGCAGCTATGGGTTCTAGAGCTCGCGTCGCGCTGTTGATTGCATCATGCATGGGTCTCGCGTCTCCTCTGCTCGCCCAGTCGGCCGCAGACAAAGAGACCGCGCGCTCGCTCATGGATCAAGGGTTGGAGCTTCGAGAGCAGAAGAACTACAAGGCCGCGCTCGAGCGTTTGGAGGCGGCCGATCAGATCATGCACGTGCCGACGACTGCGCTCGAGGTCGCACGCACGCAAGAGGCGTTGGGGCTGCTCGTCGAGTGTCGCGACACGCTCGCGCGCATCACCTCGTCGATCCCTTCCCCGCGGGAGCCGCAGCAGTTCAAGGACGCACGCAAGGCTGCGCAGACCCTCGACGACTCCTTGGAGGCGCGCGTCCCGGCGCTCACCGTGAGAGTCACCGGCGCGCCTGCGGGGACGACGCCGAGCCTCTCGATCGACAATGTCGCCGTGCCATCTGCGGTGATCGGATTGCCGCGGAGGCTCAACGCAGGCCATCACGTGATGATCGCGACGACGAGCACCTCTGAGGGTCGCGAAGAGATCGACATCAAAGAGGGCGAGAGGAAAGACATCACGATCACGCTCGCGCTGGTGTCGCACCCGACGACGTCGACGCCACCTGTGCCGATCACGGTCGCGCCGCAGCCAGTCACGCCCATCGCGCCGGTCGAAGGTCACCGCTCGTATCTGGTGCCTGCGATCGCGTTCACGGTCGGAGGAGCAGGGCTGGCCATGGGAGGTGTGACGGGTTTGCTCATGCTGTCCAAGCAATCCGATCTCACAGCGAGCTGTCCCAACCGCGTCTGCGGTCCCTCGAAATACGGAGAGCTCGACACAGCCAACCTGTTCGCGACGCTCTCGACCGTCGGCTTCATCGTCGGCGGTATCGGCGTCGCTGTCGGTGTCGTCGCGCTGTTGGTCGGCAAACCCTCGGCGCCTGAGCCCGCGCCCGCTGCGGCGCGCGTCGTCCCTTGGATCGGCCCAGGCACGGCAGGTCTCAGCGGCAGCTTCTGATGGGATCGTTAGCGCTTGGGAGCGCGCCAAATGCTCGATGTGTCCGCTTGCGCGTAATAGATGCACGACTCGTCGGTGGCCAGGCCGTAGCCCGTGAGACCTAGCGACGTCGTTGGTCCACCGGACTTGCCCACTCGGCTGATCGTCGCGCGATTTGCAGCGACCCCGTTCGAAAAGAAGATGTCTTTGTCGTCTTGCGCGAATCCAAAGTTGCCCACGTCGCTCGTGAGGAGCACTGCCGCGCCACCCATCTTCGGCACTCGGAATATCCCTTCGTGCGAGCTGACGACGAACGCGTAGGTCTCGTCGACGAGCAGCCGAATGAAGAAGGCGCCCTGCGGTGGTGTGATCAGCTCAGTCGCTGCCGTTCCACAAGAGTCGGTGGAAAGGAGTCCGGTGGTCCGGATGCCGTTGTGTAGCTGATAGATTCGCGACCCATCGCGCTGACCCCGTAACAAAACGGATTGTTCGAGACCCGTTGCGCGCCACCGCCGTCCTTTCGGATCCGAAATACTCCGCGTGTCGCTCCGATGAAGAGTTCGCAGGCCGTTTGGGTCATCGTGAGTCCGAAGTCGCCGCCCGTGTAGATGCGCTCGACAAAGCCGCTGCCGTCTTTCCGAGCCTTCCACACTTCGAGCGAGTCGCCGCTGAGCCAGTACGCGAACGACTCATCCACGACGAGGCTGAAAATCCGCCTCACTGTCGGCGTGCTCCCAATCGTCTCTACGACACCGCCGCGCTTTGGTGCGCGGAGAATCGAGTTTGATTGGTTCGCCCAGTAGACGTACCGATCGTCGATCGCGAGAACGGAAGCGAGGTCTCCCGACTCGACGAGCGCGGGGGATGTCAGCGCGTCGCAGGCATGAATGCTCGGACCCGCATCCAGCGCGGTTGGCGGCACGCAAACGGGTCCGCTGTCACACGGTGTCGAATCGATCGGCGCGTCATCCGGGGGCGGTGAAGCATCCGCGACGCCTGTGGCTCCAGCTGAGTCCGTGAGTTCCGCATCGCCCAGTTCGGAGCGGCTACATGCCAATACGCAAAGTAGCGGAAGAGACCAGCGCACACCGAAGTCGTATCAAACATTCACTTGCGAGGCTGCCTCAACACCAACATCGTGCGCGGCTCGATTGTGATGATCGATTGAGTTGGGTGCTCTCCATCGGCGGGGACCTTCGCGGTGCGCGTGTCCACGATGATCTCCCAAGGTCCGTCGTTGCTGCCG
>JANYHY010000187.1 GCA_025362165.1 Myxococcales bacterium
CAGCTCGGCACGCTGGATGTCGCGAGCGGTGAGAGCATCCTCTTCGATGATCTGACCACCAAGAACGTCAAAGAGACGAAGAACCAGCTCGCGATCACAGCGCTGCTCGACTCAGTGGATTGGTTGACGAACAAGCTCGGCGCGGATCGCAACAAGTGGCGCTGGGGTTCGTTGCATGGGATTCGCTTCAACTCGCTCGTGGGTCTGTGGAACAACTTCAGCAACCCGACCGTCGACGATCCGAAGTTTCCGCTCGGCTTCCCGCGACACGGCGAGCTTCACACGGTGGACGTCGCGAACTACGGGAACCACCCGAGCAAGGTCGCCGATCTCTCCTTCACCTACGGGAGCGGTCCAACGCAGCGCCTCGTGATCGACATGGATCCGAAGGGACCGATCGCGCGCAACGCGCTGCCCGGCGGCGAGGTTTGGGATCCCGCGGACCCGCATTTCAAGGACCAAGCAGAGATGTGGCGTCGCAACCAGAACCACCGAGTGTGGCTCGCGCGCGCCGACGTCATCAAAGACGCCAAGGAGCGCATCGTCTACGCCAAGTGACGAGAGCGGCTCATTTCCGGCGAAAGTAGCGCAGGCCCTTCTTGTTGCTCGTGATGATTTCGACCTTGCCGTCGCCGTCGAGGTCGTCGATCGCGAACTGAATGCCGACGCCGGAGTTGTCGTCCACGACGTGCTTGCTGAAGGTGACCGCGCCGCCATCTCTTTTGATCGAGTAGTAGACGAGCACCGCTGGATCGCTGACGCCGGGATCGTTCGTCGAGAAGTGAGCCCACCACCGCTTGCCCGTGATGATCTCGGGTACGCCATCACCGTCGAGATCGTCCAAGCGGAGCGCGTGCATCTGCGAGACGGTGTCGTCGATGATCCCGTCGATGAACGTGGGCTCCGCGCCGAGCGACGCGCGGTCGCGGCGCCACCAGTGCAATCCATAGTCGTGCGGGCGAGAGCAAAGGACGTCGGCCGCGCCGTCAGCGTCGATGTCGTACGCGAACATTCGGCTGCACGCGCTCGGACCGAACGCGAACGGATGCCAGATCCATTGCGTTCGATCGATCGTCTGGTGGAACCACCCCGAGCCCGTCAGCACGTCCAGCTTGCCGTCGCCGTCGACGTCTCCCGCGCCGATCCCGTGCACGTACGCGGCTGCTGGCGGAAAGGCGGGCCCGCTGATCGGATGCAACACCCACGGCGCGGTGACGTCGGCCGCCGGCGTGTACCAGCCAAGCACGGACGTCGTCGCGTCGCCCATCAACAGCTCGTAGCCACCATCGCCGAACAGATCGACGACGATTGGGTTCTCGATCCCTGCGACTCCAACGCTCGCGATCACGTGGGGTGTCCAGTGCGCGTCGGCGCCCTTGGGGTTCTGGTACCAGAACATCTCGTCGGTGGGGTGCGGCGCGACGATGATGTCCGTCCACCCGTCGCCGTCGATGTCACGCGGATAGATCGCGAAGCCGTGACCGAACTGCGAGTTTGGGTCGAACGTCTCGGGCACGCTTATCTCGTGTGGAGTGACCCCTGCCGAATACCAAAATTCGTTCGTGACGATGTCCATATGCCCGTCGCGATCGACATCGAAGACTGCGACGCCCTCCGAGCGATACGCCGTGTCTAGCGTGTGCTTCTCCCAGTCACTCGCCACCGCAACAGGCTGCGTCGTGCACGCCATCACCAGCGCAAAAAAAGAGATCCAAAACCTCACGCGCGAAAGCGTAGCTCGTCGCCACCCATCCATCACGTACCCAATCAACCTCTGCGATGCTTAGTTAGTTGGACTTGTAGGCGTAAGATCGAATCATGCGACGAGCTTTCGTGCTGGTTCCACCTTGCTTGGTCACAGCTTGCAGCCTCCTGACGTCACTCGAGGGTCTCTCCCCTCGGAGTCCTGTCGACGCTGGAGCGGACGCCATCAGCGACGTCGCCTCGCAAGACACGAGCGTGGATGCGATCTTGGTCGACAGTGCGGACGCAGCAGACGCGTTCGTACCAACGGGGGCGGTCGCGCTTTCTGCCGGTGGACAATTCACCAAGTATGCAGGTGGCCCTGGTCAGCATGCGTGCGTCGTCGCAGCGAAAGATGGCGCGATTTATTGTTGGGGAGCCAATGAGCATGGACAGCTCGGCAATGGGACGACAGGCGCAGGTGACAAGTCCAAAGATCTCTCGATAGCGACTCGCGTGGACGTCGACAGCATGCAGCAACCGTTGGTAGGGGTCGATCAAGTCTCCGTGGGTTCGTGGCACTCGTGCGCACGCAAGGGCGCGGACGTTTATTGCTGGGGACAGCGACAATCAGGGGCGATCGGCGATGGCATTTTTGGCTCCTCGGCTCAAGACGCGACCCGTCCTACTCACGTGGGAGGGTTAGGCGCCAAACTTCTCGGCGCTGGCGGTGCACACACTTGTGTCGTCGACCTGAGCGGAGCTGTTCGTTGTTGGGGATACAACAGCATTGGGCAGCTGGGCCACACCACCAACACTGGCGGAGATCAATACGCTCTCAGTTTGTTTTTTGATCCGTCGGGCGGATACGTCAACACCGCGCCGACACCGGCCGCGTTCAACGGCATTGCGACAGACATCAGCTTAGGGAGCGTCGACACGTGCGCACTCGCGGGCACGAGCAACGTCTACTGCTGGGGAGACAATTCACAAGGGCAGCTTGCGACAGGCGGGACGAGTCCATTTTCGGGTCCGAACGAAGTGCAAAGGCTGTCGATCATGGGGGCGGCTTATTTAGGGTCCGTCACGCAGCTCTCTTCGCGCGCGAGTCATGCGTGCGCCGTGCTTCAGGACAACAGCGCGTGGTGCTGGGGTCAGAACAACGGCGGACAAACCGGAGCAGACATGGCCAGTCCCACGATCAGCTATGCATTCCCCGTTAAATCCCTGCCCGCGGGCGCTTCGCGCATCAGCACAAACGACGGGAACAGCTGCGCCGTCACTCCAGCAGGCGAAGTGTGGTGTTGGGGATTTGACAATCAGGGGCAACTCGGAGACGGCACCAACCAGACCACGTCGACCGCAGTGCAAGTCTTGGGACCCAATGGCAAAGGTGTTCTAACGAACGTCGCCAGCGTGGCCGTGGGTTACACCTTCGCGTGCGTGTTGAAGACAGACCACACCGTCTGGTGTTGGGGCAACAACGACCATGGCCAACTCGGCGACGGAACGAACGTTTCCAATCCCTATCCCGTCCAGGTCAAAGGCATCCCTTAGGTCTTCCGACGCGCCTTCTTGGTTGCTGTAGCGCCATCGACGACGAGCCCCGCTTTTTGATCGAGGTCGATCGCGATCGCCGCACCCCTTGGCGCCGCCGCACGTTTGGCGCGCCGCTTCGCTGAACGCCGTACCTGCTGTGTTAGTTTCTTGGCGTGCGTCGCGTCGTCCTTGGCATCATCGCGTCCTTTGCGTGCACGACGACGCCGATGTCACGGCACCCGATCCCGGCTTGCATCGCCGATGGGACACGAGCCGCGGAGGCGCCGCATGGGCTCGCTTGGCCTATGTTCGGTGGCGATCGCGCGCGCACCGCGTGGAACGCGCGCGAGACGGTCCTCACGCCGCAAGCGATCGCCGCGCGAGGCCTGTTGCTTGCGTGGGAGTCACCGCAGCTCGACTCGATCGCGATCGGCGATCAAACGTACGTACCGCACGCATATGCGTCTCCGCTCTACGCGGACGACGTGCCCATCGAGGAGTGCGGCGCGAAGATGAGCGTTTTGTTCGTCGCGACGAGCAACGGGTACGTGCACGCGATCTCCGCGTTCGACGCGACAGCGAACGGCGGCTTCATCAAGGCAGGAACCCTGCTCTGGAGCACCGCGCTCTCAAAGCCCGTCGTGATCCCGAAGCTCGACGGGGGAATGCCTCTCGGCGTGTTGTCCACGCCTGCGCTCGATCTCGGCACTTTTCCGCCTGTGCTCTATGTCGCGGCGATAGACGCGGCTCGCGGCTGGCAAATCCACGCGCTCGACGCGACGACGGGCGCTCCCCTTCCGAGGTGGCCGGTGACGATCGATGACGCGAGCACGCGTGTGATCAATCGCAACGGGCCTGCACAGTTCGAGGACGCGACCGTGCTCTCTCAGCGCGGCGCGCTCGCGCTCAGTCAAGACGGTGGCACGCTCTACGTGCCGTTCGGCGCGTACTTCGACGGAGGCGTTGGGTGGATGGTCGCGGTGAGCACGCGCGCGCCAGCCGTCATCGCCGCGCACTCTTCTGCGCGCGCGACGGTAGGGACCGCGAGCGGCGGCATTTGGTCTGCGGGCGGCCCGTCGATCGACTCGGACGGAGTCGTCTACGCGACCACTGGCAACAGCCCCACAGGCTCCGCGAACACTCCTCACGTGTGGGGCGAGTCTCTCCTCGGGTGGCGATCACCGCTCGAGCTGTCGGGGACATACACGCCGTTCAACTACTGCGCGCTCGATGTGTCGGACTCTGACATCGGCGGAGACTCGCCCATCGTGTTGCCGGATTTCGATTTGACCGGAACGCAGACGCCACGCCTCGTCGCGTTTGGTGGCAAACAGGGCACCGTGTACCTCGTCGATCGCGCGCACTTGCCAGGCTCGCTCGACGCGCGACCTGCGTGCAGCAAGGACTCGACGACGGATCGCTCGCTCTTGCCGCCGGATCCGCAGCCGCAGTTCGGCGCCCGCGGACCTCTCAACGTGTTCGGCCCCTACTCGGACGATTTTGGAAACCTCGACTACGCCAAGATGCGGACCTCTCCCGCGTTCTATCGCTCGGGCTCCAACGCGTACCTCTTCGTCACGGGCGCTACCAAGGCGAAGGTGGACTCGAGCCAATCGGTTGCGCCGTCAATTGTTCGTTTACGAGTCGTCACGCCGCCAAACGCATCAGCATACTTGGCAATCGACGGAGCCGACCCGACGACTGTGTTCAAGAACCCTGGGTCTCCGATCGTCTCGAGCGACGGCGCGGCTGGCCCCGTGGTCTGGGTGATCGACGAGAACGCTTCTCGCCTCGCCTCGCTCGTCGATCCGGCTGCGCCGCACCCCGTTCTCCACGCGATCGATGGGTCGACGATGCGGCCGCTCTGGGACAGCGGCACGACGCTCCACGTCGGCGGCAAGTACTCGACGCCCGTGATCGCGCACGGCTTCGCCTTCGTGGCGACCGATCGCGTGCAAGCGTTCTCTCTGGCGTTGTAGTCTGCAGCGCATGCTCGTTTCGCCTGGAAGACCCTACCCGCTCGGCGCGACGCTGATCGCGGGCGGTTGCAACTTCGCCGTCTACTCGGAGCGCGCGGACAAGATGGAGCTCTGTTTGTTCGACGAGCGCGGCGTCGAGACCCGCGTCGTCTTGCAAGAGCAAACCGCGTTCGTCTGGCACGCGTTGGTGCCGAACATTCGCGCGGGACAGCGCTACGGTTATCGTGCGTACGGGCCTTGGGATCCTGCGCGCGGGCTGCGCTTCAATCCGAACAAGCTGCTCGTCGATCCGTACGCTCTCGCGATCGACGGCAAGGTCGACTACCGCGCTCCAGTGTTCGCGCAGGTCCGCGACGGTGCGATGGACACGCGCGATGACGCGCACGGCGTGCCGCACTCCATCGTCACGGACCAGACCTTCGACTGGCGCGGGGACTGTCCGCCCGTCGTGCCGTGGAGCGACACGATCATCTACGAGGCTCACATCAAGGGGATCTCGCGCTTGCACCCCGGCTTGCGCGCGGACGAGCGTGGCACCTACGGAGGTCTCGCGAGCGCACCCGTGATTGCCCACTTGAAGAAGCTCGGCGTCACGTCGATCGAGCTGCTGCCCATCCACGAATGCACGGACGAGCAAGCGGTCGCGCGGCGCGGGCTCACCAACTACTGGGGATACTCCACACTAGGCTTCTTCGCGCCCGATCAGCGCTTCGCGCGCGAGCCTGGGCAGCAGGTGCGCGAGTTCAAAGAGATGGTGCGCGCGCTGCACACGGCGGGCGTTGAGGTGATCCTCGACGTCGTCTACAACCACACTTGCGAGGGCGATCACACGGGCCCGACGCTCAGTCTGCGCGGGCTCGACAACCAGACCTACTATCGACTCCAAGAGTCGCTCGACAAATACGAGGACGTCACGGGGTGCGGCAACACGCTCAACCTGCTTCACCCGCAGACGCTCAAGCTCGTCACGGACAGCCTCCGGTACTGGGTGACGGAGATGCACGTCGACGGGTTTCGCTTCGATCTCGCGTCTGCGCTCGGTCGAGAGCAAGACAAGTCTTTGGGCGCGTGGCAGCAGACGCCGCAGTCCGTGCCGGGCAGCTTTCGCATGAGCACGTTCTTCGACATCGTCCACCAAGACCCTGTGCTGTCGCGCTGCAAGCTGATCGCCGAGCCGTGGGATCTCGGACACGGCGGCTACCAAGTGGGCAATTTCCCAGTGCTCTGGACAGAATGGAATGGCAAGTACAGAGACGCGATGCGGCGCTTCTGGCGCGGTGATCGCGGTCAGATGGGCGAGCTCGGTTATCGACTCACGGGCTCTTCGGATCTCTATCAAGACGACGGGCGTCACCCTGGCGCGAGCATCAACTTCATCACTGCGCACGACGGCTTCACGATGCGCGACCTCGTCAGCTACGCCAAGAAGCACAACGAGGCGAACGGCGAGCACGACACCGACGGGACCGACGACAACATCTCCGAGAACCACGGCTTGGAGGGCGACACACACGAGCCCGAGGTCAACGCGGGGCGGGCGCGCCATGTCCGTTCGCTCTTGGCGACGCTCATGTTGTCGCAGGGCGTCCCGATGATCACCGCGGGAGACGAGCTCGGGAAATCACAGCGCGGAAACAACAACGCATACTGCCAAGACAACGCGATCTCGTGGATGGATTGGGAGCTCGGAGACGCCGAGCGCGAGCTGTTGGAGTTCTCCTCCGCCATCTTGAAGCTCCGCCGCGATCACCCTGTTTTTCGCCGCCGAACGTACTTTCGCGGTGAGCACCATGCAAGTGCGGGGGGAGGCACGTCGCTCAAAGACATCAGCTGGGTGCGGCAAGACGGAGAGGAGATGAAGGGCGTAGACTGGAACGATCCGGATCGCCGCACAGTCGGGTTGCTGCTCGGTGGCGACGCAGTCGGAGAGCGCGACGCGACGGGCGCATGGACGGTCGACGATACCTTCCTGCTCATCCTGCACTCCGACGTCGCGCCGATCTCGTTCACGCTCCCGCGCGGCAGCAACGACGGACCTTGGGAGATCATCGTGGACACGCGCACCGCGAAGGTCCCCGCCGATGGAGAGCACCCAACTCAATCGATCATCACAATCGAGCCGCGCACGATGTTGGTGTTGAGGCAGCCTCGCAAGTGAAT
>JANYHY010000821.1 GCA_025362165.1 Myxococcales bacterium
GTTGCTCCTTCAGGCCTTGCTTTTGGACCGCAGCCTCGGCGGCTTCGAGCTTCTTCTTCGCGTCCGGCAGAGTCTTGTGTTCGAGCTCACCGAGCCGCGAAAAACAGGAGTTTGCGCGCCTCGGCGAGCTCGAGCACAAGACTCTGCCCGAAGCGAAGAAGAAGCTCGACGCCGCCGAGGCCGCTGTCCAAAAGCAGGGCCTGAAGGAGCAACCGAACATCGTCGCAGAAGAAGACGTGGCGCTCGTTCTCGGCGACTGGACGGGTATCCCGGTCGCCAAGATGCTCGAGTCAGAGGCGGAGAAGCTCCTCAAGATGGAAGAGCGCTTGAGCAAGCGCGTCGTCGGTCAAGACGAAGCCGTGCGCGCCGTGTCTCGCGCAGTAAGACGCGGGCGTGTCGGCCTGCGCGATCCGGGCAAGCCCATCGGCAGCTTCTTGTATTTGGGACCGTCGGGCGTCGGCAAGACGGAGCTCGCGAAGGCGCTCGCGGAGTTCTTGTTCGATGACGAGCAGTCGCTCACGCGCCTCGACATGAGCGAGTTCATGGAAAAGCACATGGCTCAGCGCCTCGTCGGCGCGCCGCCTGGCTACGTGGACAGCGAAGAGGGAGGCTTCCTCACGGAGGCCGTTCGCCGCAAGCCGTACAGCGTGCTCTTGTTCGACGAGGTCGAGAAGGCGCACATAGACGTCTTCAATCTGCTCTTGCAGGTGCTCGACGATGGCCGCCTCACGGACGGACGCGGTCGCACGGCGGACTTCTCGAACACGGTCGTCATCATGACGAGCAACATCGGGAGCCAGCGCATCCTCGACACCGATCTCAAGATGTTCGAGTCCGACGAAGGGCGCGACGCGCTGCGCGACGTGCTGCGCGAGGAGCTGAAGAATTTCCTGCGACCCGAGTTCTTGAACCGCATCGACGACATCATCATCTTCCGGCCGCTCAGCAAGAAGGATCTGCGCGGCATCGTCGACATCCAACTGCGCAGGCTGGAGAAGCTGCTCGCAGACCGCGAGCTCAAGCTCGACCTCACCGAGGCCGCGAAGGGCGCTCTCGTCGAGATGAGCTACGAGCCGGCGTTCGGCGCACGACCGCTCAAGCGCGCGATCCTGAAGAAGCTCCAAGACCCCCTCGCCGAAGAGATCCTCGCGGGAGGCTACAGCACAGGCGCGGTCGTCCACGTGGACATGAAGGGCGACGAGTTCACCTTCTCGAAAAAGTGATCGTGACCCGCAGGGGTTGGGGGTACTAGCTTCCCTCCTGCATGTTCGACGCGTTTGGGCCGCTTCTGCGGGTGGAGCTCGCCCCGTGGCTGTGGCTCGTACCCGTGCTGCTGCTCGCGGCGTTCGTCCTGTCTGGGTACCTCGCGCTCTCCGCAGAGCCACCGCAGCGAGCGGCGACGATCGATCGACGGCTCGCGATCTATGGGGTGAGCTCGGCTGCGGCTGCGCTCGTGATGATCGGTGGGCGATGGGGCCACGACGGTGTGCAGCTCTGTCACGTGTTCCGCTTGGTCCGAGTCGGGCGGATTGACCTCTCGCTCGATCTCGCGCTCGATGGGATCGGCCTGCTCGTCGGCGTGGGCATCTCGGTCGCGTCGGCAGCGCTCGCGTTCGTTCCTACGCACAGCGATGCTCGCGACCGTGTTGCTGCGTATGGGCCGCTGTTGACGGCTGGCGCGTTGGTCGTCGTGCTCTCCGACAACGTGCCGACAGCGCTCATGGGCGGTGTGTTCGCCTCGCTCGCGGCCGCGCTCGCCACAGGGCGAACACGTGCATTCTACATTGATCGCGTCTCGGATGCGTGTCTGCTCGCCGGAAGCGTGACGCTCGCGTGGGCGCTCGGCGGCGGCTTCGTAGGGGGCGAGTTCACGAGCGATATGAACCCGCGCCTCGTCGTCGCGAGCTCCACGCAACAAGACGCGCTCTCCGGAGCGGCGCTCCCGCTGACGGACGATGACGACGACGATCGACCGCGGTCATCGAACAGAGCGCCGCCCGCGATCAAGGATCTCACGGCTGGTGGACACGGGACATTGACGGTGCTCTCGCCGCCAGGCTCTTTCGTCTTCGTCGACGACACGCGCACGCCATTGCTCGGCGTCGACAAGAACCCGCTGCGAGCGCCGATCGTGCGCTTTCCTCTGACTGCGGGGATTCATGCCGTGCGCGTGAGACCGGCCGAGGGCGAGGACGACACGCTCGCGCCGCACGTGGTCGTCGCGACTGGGCGAGACGTGCGCCTGACGCTGATCGGCCCGACGACGTCGTTGCGCGAGCTGAACGAGCAGCTCGGCTTGAAGCAACTTCAAGGCGAATCCACCCTGCGAGACGAGGTGCTCGCGCACGAGGCTTGGCCGAAGACACGGCTCACATCTGTCGCTGCCGTGCTCATCGCGCTCGGTGTGTTGCTTCGCGTCGCGTGCGGCATCGGCGCGATCGGCGCTCTCTCTGCGTGGCCTTGGCTCGCGCTCGCGGCTCGCGCGTCGACGCTGTTTTCATTCGAGCCTTCCGTCGCGCTCGCGCTCGCCGCAACGGCCGCGTTGCTTGCCATCGTGCTCGCAGGTCGTGCGGCCCGAGGCGTCACATTGACCGAGGCGCTCGGCTACGTTGCCGGAGCGAAAGGATCGCTGGCGCTCGCGGCGATCGCGTCTGGGGCGATCGGACCGGCCTCGGTCGACGTGGGAGCCTCGCTCGTCGCGCTCGTCGTGCTCGCGCGCGCCAACCAGACGGCGACTGACGATCTCGGCGCAGCGATGAGCGTCCCTCGCGCTGCCTCGCCTTGGTCGCTCGTTTGGATCGGCGCCGCGTTCACGCTCGTCTTCGCCCCTACCGCAGTAACGTCGCTCGCAACGTCCTTCGGAGAGGGTGGAACGCGAGGTGCGGGTCTGCTCATCGCTCTGCTACTGGCCACAGCGCTCTTGTCGCACGCGCTGTTCCGCGCCTTCGCGATCGCGATCGCACCGCGCGGAAAGCCCAAAAAGAAGGGCGTTGTGCTGCCCGACGCGCGCGTGTGGCTAGGGCTCGGCGCGTGCGCACTCGCCGCGACGGTGCTGCTCGGCTTCGACGCACGCACGCTCGACGGAGACGCGCCGCTGTCATCTCGGATGGTGCGCGAGTTGATGGCGTCTGCGCCGTCCGTCTCGTCACCAACGCAAGGCACCCTCATCGCTCTCACGCTCGTGTGGCTCGGCGTCGTCGCTAGCGTTGGCTCAGTCGCGCGCCGGCGGATGGAGAGCGCAAAGACGCGCGCGGAGATGGAAGCGGTCGATCGATCAAGCGCGCTTGATCTCTTGGCGCGTGCGTCTCGTCTCCCCGCTGCGCTCAGCGATCGCTTTGGGGCGCGCTGGGCCACTGTCATGGCCGCGCCGTTCGACGTCGCGCCTCCCGCCAATCGTGGCGGTCTCGTGATCGCGTCGTGGGCGCTCGCGGGGATCATCCTCGTCGCTCTCGCGCTCGGAGTCGCAGGTCGATGAGAATCGCATTCGCGCTCTCGATCGCTCTCTTGTTGTTGCTCTCGAGCGCGCTCGCCTTCGCGGCGCCGGGGGGTCACGTCTCTCTCTCCGCCAATGGCCCGATCGAGCTCGCGCCCGCAGGATCGCAGTACGCCTCCGGGTTCTTCGTCGAGAACATCGGCGATGCCCCGCTCTCCGTCTCGCGCGTCGCCGTGCGCACGGACACGGACGATCCGCGCGTGCCTCCGAAGGTCACGGTCAAGCTCGAGAAGGCGACGCCCATGGTCCTTCAACCGCACGACCGCGTGCGCGTGGATGTCGCTTGGGCACCGGACGCGAGCACACGCCAACGTCAAGCGTTCGGACACGTTGTCGTCACCTCCACGGACGAGGCCGCGGGTGAGGTCGCGATGGGCTTTCACGCTCAGCGATCCACCACGCTCACGCGTCCCATCTCGCTGATGGTGCTCGTACCGCTGCTCTTCGCAGCCGCGATGATGATCGCTCACGCCCTCGGCCGCGCGCCGCGCTCGCTCCGTCCACTCACGATCGGCGTGACGCTGTTGCAGTCCGTCGCGTCTCTCTCTGCGTGGCACGCGTTCGACGCTTCCGTTTCCCGCGTGGACGGGAACGACGGCTTACAGTTCGTGGAGCACTCGTCATGGATCCGGTCGCTCGGCGCGGAGTGGTTCGTCGGGCTCGACGGCACGAACGTGAGCGCGGCAGTCGCCGTTTGCCTGGTTGGTCTCGCGGCGTGCGTCTGGACGCCAGCGCCGACGAAGGACGCTGTGGTCTTCGATGCGCTCCTGCTCGTCATCGTCTCGGGCGGAGTCGGCGCGCTGGTGGCGCAAGACGCGCTCTTGTGGCTCGCGTTCGTGGCGCTCACGAGCATCGCTGTTCTCGTCGCGCTCGCGCACTTCTCCGATGACGCCGGAACCGCCCGATTGACGGCTCCGTTCTTCGCGGTCGGCTTCGCAGCGCTCGCGCTCGCGGTGCTGTCGATACATGACGAGTCCGGCAAGACCTTTGCGGTCGGTGGCGAGTCTGTGCGCGCTACATGGGCGCTACCGGAGCTCGCGCGCGTATCGTTCGTGCTCAAGACGTCGAAGCTGTTCGGGCAGCCGCTCGTGGCTGGCGCGTGGTCGCTCGGTTTCGTGGGGTCGCTCGTCTTCGCCGGCGTCTTTCCGTTTCACTCGTGGCTGCCGCGCGCGCTGGCGGGTGCCCCTGCGGCGCTTGGCGCTGTGCTGATCGCTTCGCTCGGTTCGGTGGGTTTGCATTCGCTCGTTCGCTTCGCCGCTGTCTTGCCCGAAGGCGCGCGATGGGCTGCGACGACGATGTTGGTGTTGGGCCTGCTTGGCGCGACTTACACCGCGCTCTGCGCTCTTGGGCAGCGAGACCTCGCGCGCACGCTCGGCTTCGCGATGGCCGCGCAATCGAGCCTCGTGCTGGTGGCGCTCGGATCGTTGACACATCAAGGGATAGCCGGCGCTCTCCTCGCGCTCCCGTCTCGCGCTCTCGCCGGTGCGCTCCTCGCGCTCGCGTGCGGCGCGCTCTACCAGAAGGTTCGGACACGAGACCTCTTGCGCGTGAGCGGGCTCGCGAAAGAGGCGCCTTGGCTCACCGTCGCGATCGTCCTTGGTGCGCTCGGAGCGATGGCGGCGCCCGGGACGAGCGCAGGGTGGCTCACGATCATGAGCACATTCGGCGCGCTCCCACGTGGAGTGGGCGCTGCGATGGGCGTCGTTGGGGCCACCGCGATCTTGGCGGTCGCGCTCGGACGCGCCTCGGTGCGCTTGGCGTCCGGCAGCCTCCCGCGCGAGCTCGCAACGAGCACGCTCCTCGAACCGTTCGGAGGTCGCGTCCCTGATCTCGACGCGAAGGGCACGCTCACGGCGATCGTCCTCGCGCTCTTGCTCTTGGTGTTCGGCGTACACCCAGCGCCGCTCGTCAGTGTGTCGCACGTGTCCGTCAACGAGCTTGGTGCTGCGCTCAACCCGCCGGGACCAGGCGAAATCGCGCTGGAATGAGCCTGTCTCGCGATCACCGTCGCGACGACGATCGCAGGCGCCACGCCGCCACGATCACCACACTCGCCAAGACGGCCGCGATCACCCAGCGCCAAGAAGACGACGATGTCGGCTGCGGCGCTGGCGGTGAGCTCACGTGAAGCGTGAGGGGCTTGCCGCGATGAAGTACGCCCGACGCGGTGTGACTGTCGTCCGTGGACAGCACGACCGCGAACGTCTCGTCCCAGCCCTCGACCTCTTCGAGCACGCGCGACGTGAAGACGAGCGTGACGTCATCGCCACTCGGCGGCAGCGCGTACGAGAGGTGCGTCACGGCGTGAGCGCGCTCGAGATCGAGATCAGTCACGCCCGCCTCGATCGGCTCATCGATCGACGCGCCAACGACGAGCGCGACAAGCGCACGACCCTCGGCGGTCACCTCCAAGTGCGACGCGAAATACGGCGTCGCGTCACGTACGAGCGTGTCCATCTCAGCCGCCGTGTGCTCCGGCTTGGAGTCGTGCGTGATCAGCGTCGCCGTTCGCAGCGTCGTGTGCACGTCCACGATCAAGCGCCCGTCTCGAGCGTGTGCGTCGATGCGATCGAGCAGCACTGGGTGCGCGCTCGCCACCGACGCGATCGACAACACGAGCAGCCCAGCCGATCTAGTGCGGGGGGCTCGCAGAGTCAGTCTTTGAGCGCCTCGGCGCCGCCGATGATCTCCATGAGCTCCTTGGTGATCGCCGCCTGGCGAGCTCGGTTGTAGACGAGCGTGAGTCGCTGGATCATGTCCTTGGCATTTCGTGTCGCGGCGTCCATCGCGGTCATCTGCGCACCGAAGAAGCTTGCTTGGCTGTCGAGAAGCGCGCGCAGCAGCGTGATCTCCATGTACATCGGCAGCAGGCGGTAGAGCAGCGCCTCTGGCGTTGGCTCGAAGATGATGCCGGTCTTCTCCTCGTCGGAGGCGACTGCGGTCTGGGGCGCTACGAGCGGGAGCAGTTGGTCCATGTTCACCATCTGCGTGATGGCGCTCTTGAACTCGTTGTAGACGAGGTAGACGGCGTCGTACTCGCCATTCTCGTATCGACTCACGAACCAACGCGCCATCGCGCGCGCCTTCTCGAGATCGAGCGCGTCGAACGGTTTCAACACGTCGTAGACGACGTTACCGCGGCGTCTCTGCAGGTACTCGCGTCCCTTGCGGCCGATGGTGACGAAAGCAACGGTCTTGCCCTCGGCCTCCTTGCGCTTCCACTCGCGCTCGACCGCCTTGGCGACGTTGGTGTTGATCCCGCCGCACAGACCGCGATCACTCGTGACGACGACGTACAGCACGTTCTTCTCGGGCCGACGTGCGAGCAGCGGGTGTTGTCGCTCGTCCGGCGCCGGGGCCTCCTCACCGACCTCCGTCGTCATCTCTGGCGTGCCCATCGCGGCTGCCACGCTGCGCAGGAGCTCTCCGGTCTTCTGCGCGTAAGGCCGCAGCGCGACGATGCGTTGCTGGGCACGGTTCAAGCGCGCGCCGGCGACCATCTTCATCGCGCGCGTGATCTTCTGCGTCGACTTGACGCTCGCGATGCGCTTTCGAACGATCTTGAGCGAGGGCATGGATTACTCCGCGGACTCTTTCTTCTTCTTCTTCTTCTTCGGCTTCGGCGCCTCTTCATCGCTCTCTGCCGCCGCCATGGACTCCTCCGCCGCGCCGCCGAAGATCTTGCCGAACGACTCGAGCGCCTTCTTCAGCTTCTCCTCGGTGTCCTTGTCGATCTGCTTTTTGGTGCGGATGTCGTCGAGGATCGCCGAGTGCTTGCCTTCCATGTACGCGACGAGATCACGCTCGTACTTGCCGATCTCTTTGATCGCGACCTTGTCCAAGTAACCCTTGGTGCCAGCGTAGATCGAGACCACCTGCTTCTCGACGGCAAGCGGCTGATACTGCCCTTGCTTGAGCAGCTCGACGAGGCGCGCGCCGCGCTCGAGTTGGTTGCGCGTGACGGCGTCGAGGTCGCTCGCGAACTGCGCGAATGCAGCCATCGCGCGGTACTGCGCGAGATCGAGCTTGAGCGTGCCGGCGACGCCCTTCATCGCCTTGATCTGCGCGCTACCGCCGACGCGGCTGACCGAGATACCGACGTTGATCGCAGGGCGAACGCCCGAGTAGAACAAGTCGCTCTCCAGGAAGATCTGGCCGTCCGTGATCGAGATGACGTTGGTCGGGATGTACGCCGAGACGTCGCCGCCTTGAGTCTCGATGATCGGGAGCGCGGTGAGCGAGCCGCCCGAGTGAGCGTCCTTCTCGATGACGTAGTCGCTGTCCTTCGCCTTCGCGGACATCTCGGCCTCGATGGGGCCTTGCTCTTTCTCCGCGGTCTTCTCCCACTTCTCGAAGAGCTCCGGCGCGGCGAGCTTCCAGAGCGCGCGCTTGGAAGAGCCGTGTCCTTGCTCACCCACGTGCACCTTGCCATCGACGCCGACGAACTTCGCGTCGGCCGTGGGGAACGTGCTCCCCTTCTTCACGACCGCCAGGCGATCAGCCATCTTTGCTGCGCGTTCGAGCAAGCGCGAGTGGATGTAGAATACATCTCCCGGATACGCCTCGCGGCCCGGTGGCCGGCGCAACAAGAGCGAGAGCTGGCGATAAGCGACAGCCTGTTTGGAGAGATCGTCGTAGATGCAGAGCGCGTGACGACCTCTCCAAACAGGCTGTCGCCTATCGTCAGCTCTCGCTCTTGTTGCGCCGCCCGCCGGGCCGCGAGGCGTACCCGGGAGAT
>JANYHY010000844.1 GCA_025362165.1 Myxococcales bacterium
TGTCCGCCGAAGGCGGCATCAATTGGGGCGTGCCAACGGCACCTCGACTCGCCGAAGGCCGTTGATGTCCGCCGAAGGCGGCATCAATTGGGGCGTGCCAACGGCACCTCGACTCGCCGAAGGCCGTTGATGTCCGCCGAAGGCGGCATCAATTGTGAGAGTCAGCGGCCGACGGTTCGAGTGACCGTCATGCGCGCGGCGAGCGCGAACGCCATCTCCATGGCTTGACGGTAATTCAGCCTCGGATCGCACGCGGTGAGGTAGCGAAGATCGAGGTCTTCCTCTGTGATGCCGCTGCCGAGGCACTCGGTGACGTCCTCACCCGTGAGCTCGAAATGCACGCCGCCGAGGATCGTGCCGCAGCGATGGTGCACGTCGAAGCTCAGCTCGAGCTCGCGCAAGATGTCGTCGAAGTTGCGCGTCTTGGTGCCCGTCTTGGTCGTGATCATGTTGCCGTGCATCGGGTCGCTCACCCACAGCACGCGGCGTCGCTCTCGCTCGACCGCCTCTATGATCGGCGGCAGCTTCTCTTGGACTTGGTTCGCGCCCATGCGCACGATGAGCGCGAGCTTGCCTGGCTCGTCGCTGGGGTTGAGGGCGAGGATGAGGTCGAGCACCTCTTCGGGTGACGCCGATGGGCCAATCTTCACGCCGATCGGGTTCGCGACTCCGCGGAAGAACTCCACGTGCCCGCCATCGAGAGCGCGCGTCCGCTCGCCGATCCAAGGCAAGTGCGCCGTGAGATCATAAAAGCCCGCGCGCCGCGGCACAGTGCGCGTCTGCGCCGCTTCGTACTCGAGGTGCAGCCCCTCGTGGCTCGTGAAGAACTCGACCTTCACGAGGTCGTCCATCATGTCGTCGCCGAGCGCGCGCACGAAGCGCAGCCCCTCCGCGATGCGCGCGTACTGCTCTTTGAGCACACCGGGGAGCTCGTTGCGCTCGAAGAACGTGAGATCGAAATACTCCGGGTGACGGAGATCGGCGAACCCTCCACGGCTCAGTGCGCGGGTGAAATTGAGCGTGAGCGCCGCGTGGTGATAACCCGCGACGAGGAGGCTCGGATCCGGCGTGCGCGCGGCTTCGGTGAACTCCGGTCGGTTGACGAGATCCCCCATGTAGCTGCGCAGCTCCTTGCCGAGGCGCGTCTCGGTCGGCTTGCTGCGCGGCTTGGCGTATTGACCCGCGAGCCTGCCGACTCGGATCACCGGTCGCTGCGCGCCATGGATCAACACGAGCGACATCTGCAGGAGGATTTTCAGCTTGCTCGTGATGATCGACGAGCGGCAGTCCGCGAACGTCTCCGCGCAGTCGCCGCCTTGGAGCAAGAAGCGGTTGCCGTCTTGCGCGTCTGCCATGAGCGACTTGAGGCGCTCCACCTCCCACGACGTGACGAGCGGAGGCAGTGAGCGCAGCTGGGTGACCGCGCGCGTGAGTTCGTCGGGATCTGCGTAGTCCACCTGTTGCTTGGTGTTGGGCATGCGACGCCACGAGTCGACCGACCACTGCGACTGCGCGTGCGGCGGCGGAGGCAACTCACTGTCTCGCGCAATCGCCAGCTCGAGCACGCACTCCGAGCCGAGCGCGATGCGGTCACCCACCGCGACTCTCGTGCGGGCCTGGATTTTACGGCCGTTAACGCGTGTACCCTGCACGCTTCGCGTGTCCTCCACGTCGACGTCTTCACCGGTCAACACGACGCGCGCGTGCATGCGAGACACACCCGCGTCTTGCACGACCACCTCGCACGCTGCGCTCTGTCCGATGCGGTTCTCGTTCTGAACGAGCGGCAAACGCGCTCCGAGCGCGTGGCCACGGACGACGACGAGACACAACCGCATAGGCGGCGGACTATACACTGCGCCGACGTTTGACTAGAAACCCCGCATGCCGATCGACGAAAAGGAAGTGACGCGCGTCGCTGAGCTCGCGTGCCTCTCTCTCACCGCAGAAGAGACCAAGCTGATGGCCAAGGACCTCGAGCGAATCGTCGTGTACTTCGAGGAGCTCGCGCAGCTCGACACGTCGAACGTCCCGCCGACGAGCCACGTGTTGATGGGCAAGACGGCTTGGCGCGAGGACTCCGTGGAGCAAGGTGTGTCCCACGAGGACGCGCTCGCGCAGGCGCCACGCTCGTCTCAAGGCGGCTTCGCGATCCCCGCGTATGTCGGAGAAGGTTGATGGACCTGCTGTCCTTGGGAGTCACGCAGCTTGCGGACAAAGTGAGGAGCGGCGACGTGAAGGCGGCAGACGTCGCAGAAGCGTGCCTCGCGCGCATCGCGTTGGTCGATCCGAAGGTCCACGCGTTCCTCACGCTCTCGAAGGAGTCGCTCACTCGAGCGGCGAAGGCGATCGACGACAAGCGCGCTCGAGGCGAGCAGCTCGGCAAGCTCGCGGGTGTACCGATCGCCCTGAAAGACGCCCTTTGCACGCGCGGAGTCGCTTCGACGAGCGGATCCAAAATCATCGAGGGCTACGTGCCCCCTTACGACGCGACCGTCGTCGCGCG
>JANYHY010000859.1 GCA_025362165.1 Myxococcales bacterium
CGATCAATCGCCGTAGAGGTACTTCACGATCGCCATCGCGAGCTTGTCCGCTTGCACGCGCGCACCCGATGCCTTGCCAGCGACCTTGTTGAACATGATGCTGAAAGCGATCGGCGATTTGTTCGGCGGGCCGATCACATAGCCGGAGAGCGCGATCGCGTCGTCGAGCGTGCCCGTCTTGGCGCGTATGGAGCGGCGATCTCGCTCGGAGCGGAAGCGCTTGTGCAACGTGCCATCGACACCGCCGATCGCGAGCTGCGCGACGTACTCCGGACCCATGCGCGGCGTGCGATATGCCCAGCGCAAGAGCGACACCGTGCTCCACGCGGTCACGCGATTCGCGTCGTATAGGCCCGAGCCGTTCTTGATCACCACGCCGCCGTCCGTCGCGGAGGCTTCGGCGATCATCTTGTTCACGAGGTCTGCGGAGTCGAGCGTCTTGGCGGGCTTGCCCTTCGCTTCGCCAGCGAGCGATTTGAAGATCATCTCCGCGTAGAAGTTGTCGCTCTGTTTGCCGAGCGCGTAGAGCAGCGACGAGAGCGGCTCGGACGCGTGCCGCGCGAGGACAGCGCCTTTACTGCTCCCGAGCTTCACCTCGCCAGACACCTTGATGCCGCACTTGTCGAGCTGCGCTCTCAGCACGTAGCCGGCGAGCAGCTGCGGATCGTCGACCCGCGCGGTCTGCCTCGCGATGCGCGCGTTGCTCCCGACGCCGCCAGAGATCTTCGCTGTGAGCCTGCGCCCGTTCGGCGCGAGCATGAGCACGATCTTGTCCGCGCCGTCGTCGCCCGTCGTGATGCTGCCCTCGGAGTCCACGAAGCCAGGCGGATCGAACCACGCATGCGCGTTCTCGCCGGAGACCGTCGGGCGCACCGACAGCGTGACGGTGTTCTCATCCACGGCGACCGCGGAGACTGGCGCGCGAAACGGCGCCCACTCGTTGGGCTTCTGCGCGAACGCGGGCGGCGTCGTCTGGTCATCGTAGAAGCTCTGCTCCACGAAGACATCGCCGTCGACGCGTCGCAGACCTTGGTCGTGGAGGTCTTGCGCCATCGCCGCGAGATCGTCCGTGGAGAGCGACGGATCACCGTACCCGCGGAGTGTGAGAGAAGCGACCGCGCCTGATTTCAGCTGTCCCGAGAGCGTCGTTTCATAGCGGTGATCTCCGTGAAGAATGGAAAGCGCGGCGGCGGCGGTGTACAGCTTCGCGTTGGATGCGGGGTTGAGAGGATCGTGCTCTTTGTAAGACGCAAGCAGGCGCCCTGTGGCGACGTCCACGATCGCTACGCCAATGGCGGCGTCTTTGTTGGAAGACGCCAGCGAGTTGACTGCTGCTTGCAGCCCGGCGTCCGGAGCGACCGGCGCTTGCTGCGGCGATGCATCACGAGAGATCGCGAGCGCACCGAGCGTGATCGCCAAGCTGGCAGCGCGAAGGACTCGCATGCTCGATCGTCTACTACGTCGCCCCCGTGGATATTAGCGCTTTGTCTCCTGATCGCTGTCGCGTGCCGCTCGCACGAGCATGGGTCACAAGACGCGCCTATCGAGCTGCTCGTGACGAGCGATCCCGACACGCTCGATCCGCGCTACGTGACCGACGCGGTGGGACTGCGCGTGTCGCGGCTCGTGCACGCGGGCTTGATGCGTTTGGATCCCGACTCGGGCGCGCCTGTGCCCTACTTGGCCGAGCGCGCGGACACTTCGGAGGACGGCGCGAGCGTCACGTTCACGCTCCGGCGAGACCTCGCGTTTCACTCGGGCGCACCACTTACAGCACACGACGTCAAGGAGACGCTCCTCGCGTTCAAGGATCCTACCGTCGCTTCGCGTCACGCGCGCGTGCTCTCGGCGATCGATGCAGTCACGGAGGTGGACGCGCGCACCGTGCGTGTTCACCTCAGTCGTCCGCACGCGACGACGCTCACGGATCTCGAGATCCCGATCCTGCGCGCGGATCAGGCTCGTTTGCCGCCTGATCCGAATGGTGCGCTCGACGGCGCGGGGCCCTTCTTCGTGAGCGATCGGAGGCGCGGATCGATCACGCTCTCACCCGCTCTGCACGGCGCGATGCCTACTCCCAGACACGAGGTTCGAATTCGCGCGGTGCGTGACGAGAACGCGCGCGCACTGCGCATGCTCTCTGGAGATAGCGACGCGGTGGCTGGCGGGATCTCGCCGCCGCTGCTCAGTCCCCTCGAGCGCCAAGGTTTGCGTGTGTACTCGCGTCCGAGCCTCGCGCTCACGTACATGGTGCTTCGCGTCGATCGACCGCCGTTCGATCGCGACGTCGCGCGCGCAGCCCTCTCGTGCTCGATCGATCGCGAGGCGATCGTGAAGTACCTACTTGGCGGGCGCGCGACCGCGGCCTCCGGCATGCTCGCGCCGACTCACTGGGCACACGCCAGCGGCCCTGTGCTCCCTTTTGATCCGGTGACCGCACGACAGTCGCTCGGGGTGCGCGTTCACGCGACGCTCTTGTGTGGCGCTGATCGATTGCGCGTGGACATCGCGCGCGCGATCGCGCAGCAAGCCAAGGAGGGCGGCGTGGATCTCGAGGTGGTCCCGCTCGAGCTCGGCGCGCTACTGGCTCGCTTGGGCTCGGGTGACTTCGACGCGTCGACATTGCAGCTCGCGGAGCTCGTCGAGCCGAACACGCTCCGCGTCTTCTTGCATAGTACATCTTTTCCACCTGCCGGCAGTAACCGCGGTCGCGTGCATGATCCGGAGCTCGACGCGCTGTTGGACGAAGGAGACGCGACGATCGATCGCGATCTTCGCCGGCAAATCTATGCGCGCATGGAGGCCGTGATCGCGGAGCGCTCGTGGATCTTGCCGCTCTGGTACGAGGATCAGATCGTCGTGACCGGACCGCGGGCCGCTACCTTCATGCCGAGCGCAGAGGGTCGGTGGCTGTCGCTAGCGGACCTTTAGAAGATGCGGTAGCTCGGGCGCGTGAAGATCGTCTCGTGGAACGTGAACGGCGCGCGCGCGCGTGAGGCGCAGATCCTCGAGCTCATCGCGACAGAGTCTCCCGACGTCTTGAGCTTGCAGGAGACGAAGTCCACGAGCGAGGATCTGCCGACCACGCTCTACGGGCTCATGGCGCTCCCCGAGTATCACGCGCGGTGGCACGGGCTCGGCGGCTACTCAGGAGTCGCGCTGCTCTTGAAGCGGAGCGTGTTCGAGTCGCCGAAATTCTCGCATCCGTCCTTCGACGTTGAGAACCGCGTCGTGCAAGCCACAGTCGGTAGTCGCACGTTCGTGGC
>JANYHY010000861.1 GCA_025362165.1 Myxococcales bacterium
TCGGATCAAACCATCAGTCCAGCGCTCGACGACTCGGGAACGCCAGACGTGTCGGTGCAGAAGGACTCGAGCGTAGGTGACTCGTCGACCGGGAGCGATGCGAGTGATGCAGGCGGGTGCGGCGAGTTCGCCGGTGACACGCGCTTCACCTGCAGCAAAGACGGCAACGCGCGCGGCAAGTGCATCGCGCAAACCCCACAAATCGAGGCCTGCACGCGCGGATGCTTGCGCAGTCAAGCACCGGCAGACGACGTGTGCATGGGGACCACGACGTCGTGGAGTTGCAACGGGCTCTACGGAACCACCAAGGCCGCGGATGGCGACTACTACCTCACCGCGTTCGGTTGCTGGGTCGACGCCAACGCCACGACGCACGTGGACCCGACCGACAACTGCATCCCAGGTTGCTTGAGCAAAGCGCAGTCGTCGGGCTTGTGCCTCAAGACGGACACGGGACCTCAGTGCGAAGAGAAGGTCGATTGGTACGTCGCTGACTCTGGTCGCTTCGGCTGCCTGGCGCACCTGCGCGTCGAGAACCCGAAGAACAACAAAAAGGTCATCGTGGTCGTGCTCGACGGAGGCCCCGGATGCAGCGTCGAGTCCAAGGTTCAGAAGGCGATCTTGGACGCCAGCGGTAGAGTCGACGAATACCTATTTGGAGCGCAACTTGGTTATTCGGATAAGGGATTAGTGCACGTCGTAGAGGTCGACCCCTCCACGCCGCTCGGCCCGATTTAGGTTTGATTTAGGCCTGATTGAAGCGCGCGTAGAAGCTCTCGAGAGCCTCATCCAACTTTGCCGGCTCTGTGCCGCCCGCTTGCGCCATGTCTGGACGCCCACCGCCGGAGCCGCCGACGAGCTGAGCGACGCCCTTGATCAGGTCACCCGCTTTGTATCTCTCGGTGAGTGATTTCGAGACGGTGAGCACGAGCATCGCCTTGTCTCCTGCAACGGCTCCAACGAGGACGACCGCGTCTCCCATCTTGTCGCGCAGCTTCTCTGCGAGCTCTCTCATCGTCGCGGCGTCTGCGACGTCTACGCGCAGCGCGAGCGCCTTCCCGCCTGGAATCTCGCGTGCGCGCGCGATCTCTGCCTCCGCGCCGCCTCCGCCTCCCATCGCGACCTTACGCTTGAGATCGGCGATCTCTTTCTCGAGCGCCCTCTTGTCACCGAGCAACTTCTCGAGCGCCTTCGGCAGCGCCGCGGGTGACGTGCTCACGGTCGCCGACGCTTCGTCGAGCGTGCTCTTCACCTGACGCACGTACGCGAGGGCGTTCAAACCCGTCGCAGCTTCGATGCGCCGCACGCCTGCAGCGACGCCGCCTTCGCTGAGGATCTTGAACAGGCCGATCTCGCCGAGCGCGCGGGCATGCGTTCCGCCGCAGAGCTCGACCGAGTCTTTGGTCATGGTCAGCACGCGCACGACGTCTCCGTACTTCTCTTCGAAGATCGCCATCGCGCCCTTCTTCTTCGCCACGTCGATCGCCATGACCTCCGTCTCGATAGGCGCATCCGAGAGCACCTTCTGATTGACGAGATCTTCGATGAGGCTGATTTCATGGGTGCTGAGCGGTTTGTTCCACGCGAAGTCGAAGCGCAATTTGTCGGGACCGACGAGCGAGCCCTTCTGCGAAGCTTGTTCGCCGAGCACCGTGCGCAGCGCCCAGTGGAGCAGGTGAGTCGCTGAGTGGTTGCGACGCGTCGCCGTGCGCAGATCGTGATCGACCACCAAGCGCACCTCGTCACCGACCGTGAGCGTACCGTGCGTGACCTCTCCGTCATGCGCGACCAATCCATGGACAGGTTTGCGTGTGTCAAAGACGTGCATCTTGTTCGCTTCGCCGGAGATGATGACCCCGCGATCGCCGACCTGGCCGCCGGACTCTCCGTAGAACGGCGTGGACTCGGTGATGACGGAGACGCGATCGCCGATGCTTGCGCTATCAACCAACGCGTCACCGCGCACGATCGCCTTGATTTTAGCCGTTCCGTCCTCGCGCTCGTAGCCGGTAAAGCGCACGGCGGGCTGGACCTCTTGCACGCGCCGCCACACGTCGCTCACCGCGGCGTCGCCCACCTTGCTGCCGGCGCTGTTGGACTTCTGCTCACGGAGGGCTTTGTCGTAACCCTCGTTGTCGACCGTGAGCTCTCGCTCGCGCGCGATGACTTCGGTGAGATCGAGCGGGAAGCCGAACGTGTCGTAGAGCTTGAACGCGACCGCGCCGTCGATGCGCGTGCTGCCCTTCTGGGTCATCGTCGTGATCTCTTCGTCGAGGATCCGAAGGCCGCGATCGATCGTCTCGCGGAAGCGAACCTCCTCTTGCTCGGACACGCTGAGTATGAGATCGCGACGAGCGACGAGCTCAGGGTACTGCTCGCCCATCAGATCGACGACCTTGCCGGCGACGTCGTGCAAGAACGGTCGCGCGATGCCGAGGCGATGGCCGTGACGGATCGCTCGCCGCATCACGCGACGAAGCACGTACTCTCGCGCGCCGCGATCGGGGAACACGCCCTCCGCGATCAAGAACGCGGTGGTGCGCGCGTGGTCTGCGATCACGCGCATCGAGACGTCGTCGTCTGCCTGTGATCTGCCGTATTTCTTGCCGGAAATCTCGCTCGCGCGATCCACGAGCGCGCGGAGGAGATCGGTGTCGTAGTTGGTCGTCTTGTGTTGGATGACGCTGGTGATGCGCTCGAGGCCCATGCCGGTGTCGACGCTCGGCGCGGGGAGCTTCTCTAGTCGGGCGCCGCTCGCGTCCACGAAGCGCTCGAACTGCATGAACACGAGGTTCCAAATCTCGAACCACCCGCGACCATCCAGCGTGGGCTCTTGTCCGAACAAAGAGTAGTCGGGGTCGCCGTCCCCGAGGAAGTAGTAGACCTCCGTGCACGGACCGCACGGACCCGTGTCACCCATCTGCCAGAAGTTGTCTCCTGGCAGCCCTGGGATGCCGACGATGCGCTCGTCGCCGAAGCCCGTCACCTTGCGCCATATCGCGCGAGCCTCGTCGTCTGGCTCCACGCCTTCCGCGCCGCCGAAGACGCTGATGACGAGGCGGCTCTGATCGAGGCCGTACTCCTTGGAGAGCAGCTCCCAGCAGAAGTTGATCGCGTCCTCTTTGAAGTAGTCACCGAAGCTGAAGTTGCCGAGCATCTCGAAGAACGTGTGGTGGCGCGCCGTGACGCCGACGTTCTCGAGGTCGTTGTGCTTGCCGCTGATGCGAATGCACTTCTGCGAGCTGGTCGCGCGTTTGATAGGGCGCGTCTCTTTGCCCGTGAACACGTCCTTGAATGGGACCATCCCCGCGTTGACGAACATCAGCGTCGGATCGTTCTGCGGGAGCAGTGAAGCGCTCGCGCAGACCTCGTGGCCTTTGGTGCGGAAGAACTCGAGGAAGGTCTTTCGGATGTCCGAGGAGGTTCGCGACTCTGTCATGGGGGTGGCTCGATCTAGCATTGATCAGCCTGGATCGTAGAGGTCGTCGTACGCGCGCGCAGCGACGGCTGGGCTGAAGCGCTCTTCGTACAGACGCACGCCGGCCTCTACTTCGGACTTCACCGCTGCAGAGGCTGCGAGCGCGCGAACGACCTCATGCGCGAGCTCCGTGGAGTCGCCCGGATCCACGAAACGTGCAGTCTGCACGCTCTCGAGCGGGCCGTTGCGAGCGAGTACGAGCGGCTTTCCGAGCGCGAGCGCCTCGATGACGACGAGCGGCACGTCCACCTTGCCGTAGAGGTCGTCCGCGGGCATCGCGATCACCGAAGAGGCGCACAAGAGCGCGTGCATGTTGGGCACGTCGCCGACGAAGCGCACACGGTCGCCGAGATCTCGCACGAGGTGCTTGAGTGCCTGCATCGCACCCGCGGCTCGCTCGGTCTTCATGCGGCATGCAAGGACCACGGTCGCCTCGGGGATCTCCGCCAGCACGCCCGCCGCAGCTTCCGCCACCGTGCGCGCGCCTGTCCCGATCTCGGCGTCGCCTGGGTAGAGCACGATTGGGCTATTTTTAGGCACACTCAACGCTTCTTTGACTGCGTCGATCTCGATCTGTTCGCACGCCTTTGGCGCCGACGCGCACGGAAGGATGACTCGCAGATGCGCCGCGGCGACCCCGGCCCCGAGCAGGCGGGCTCGCGTGTGCTCGCTCTGCGCGACGACGACGTCACCGAAGAGCAGGCTGTTCACTCCGCGAAAGGATCGCGGCACGCTGGCGATCGTCTGCACGACTTGGCCGCGCCAACCGCGCCGGCGCCGGGAGGACTTCGCGAGCCACGCAGCCGATGACGACGCTCGGTTCGGCGCGAAGACGAAGTGCCAAGCGTCCATCGGATCACCGAGCATCAAGCGAGCGAGCACGCGCGCGTTCGCCGTGAGCGTCGGCGCGAACGAGCCGCGCTCGCCATAGACGGGCTCCTCATGCACGCGTCCTCCGAGCGGCGTAGACCCTGGAGACACCATGATCGTCGGTGTCGCGCGCGAGAGGTTCATCGCCAAGTCCCGAACGAGGTTCTTGCTGCCGTCGTTCCACGGCGGCACGACAGGCTTGGAGACGAACAACACGCGCATTTCGCGCGAAGCTAGCTCATTTCGCGGCGAGCAGCAGAGGCTGATCTGCGCCGCGCAAAGCGCTCTCCACTGCGCCCTCTACGGCTTGATCTTGCAGCACCGCGACGACGCGCGCCTGCGTCATCGTGGGGCCCTGCCCCATGCTCGTCGCGTTTCCGGTCAGCACGCCCTTGAGCGTCTGGTCGGGGACGCGCCGCATGCTGAACTCCACTTGCGCGGAGAACTGCGTGGCGGGACCGTTTTGTGTCTGCGTGAGCGACAGCACCGTGCCATCCAGCGCCAGCACGGGGACGTGCTTGCTCACCGCGCGCTGCAAGAGCGCGGTGTCACTGGCGTCAGCGACGACCACGTTGCTCATCGAGCGCGCCTTCGCGAGCATCGACGCGCGTAGCACCAACGCGAGGCCTTCTCCCCGCACGCTCGTGGCGTTCTTCATGGTCCCGATTTCGATGATGAGCTGCACGCCTTGCAAGGTCGCCACTCTGTTGAGCGACGCGAGCGTCGAAGTGATCTGCGATTTGACGCTAGGTGTCGCTTCGGAGCCGAGCTGTCGCTGGAGCGCAGCGATCGCGTTGATGTCTCCGAGAACGCCGAGCGCTGCTGCTGCTGCGGTTCGCACCGCTGCGTTCGAGTCCACCAACGCTTGCTCGAGAGGAGCCCTCGCCGTGAGGTCCCGGCTCTTTCCGAGCGCGAGCGCCGCTGTCATCCGGACGCGAAAATCAGCCGCGCTTATGACATCACGCTTCGCGTTGGACGTGTCCTCAGCGTTCGCCATGGGCGCGAACAGCGCAGCCCATGCGATCGCCAACACGCCCACCGTACGCGCTCTCGACACGCAGACCTCCGAACAGGTTAGGACGGATGCTGCATGATCTTCATGCAACGAAAGGAACGGCAGCGACGAGAAAGTGAGAGCAGCGGATCAGAGGAGGGTCTTGATTTCCTTCTCCATCTCTAGCTCTTCCTTCGGATGATAGCCTACGTGCGCGAACCTGACGATCCCGTTTCGATCCACGATGAACGTCGTCGGCATCGTCTTCGGGTTCCATTGCCCGGCGATCGACTTGTCCTTGTCCCAAGCCAGGGGGAACTTGGCGCTGTGCGCCGTGCCGAACTCGGCGATGCCGGTGTTCTCGTCATCTTCCGAGATGCCGACGAGCTCGACGCCGTTCGATTGGTACTTCGTATAGAGCTCTTGGAGCTTGGGGAACGACTCTTTGCAGGGGCCGCACCACGTAGCCCAGAAGTCGATGACGACCACCTTCCCCTTCAGCGGCGCGAGAGCGACCTTGCCGTGACCGTTGCTGGCGTCGAGCGAAAACGCCGGTCCGGGGCTGCCGATGAGCGGGTGCGTCGCGCTGGACGCTGTGTTGGTCTCGCCTCCGCCGCCTGACGAGCTGTCACCGCACGCGAGGGCGGAGAGGGTCATGAGCGCCAGGAGTGTCGAGCGAGGAAGGTGTCGAGTCATGAGCGAACTTTTTACCATGCCCGAGGCGAGCGTGAGAGATCACTTACATCGCGGCGTCGATCGCCTCCGACAACGTGCGCACTCCGATCACCTCGATGTCGGCTGAGCTCGACGCGGCGCTCGCGGGCGTGATGGCACGACGAAAGCCCATCGCCGCGGCTTCGGCGAGTCTCGCAGCCACACGCGCGCATCCGCGGACCTCACCCGCCAAGCCGATCTCGCCGAACGCGACGACATCCGCGGCGACTGGGCGTTCGAGGTGGCTCGAGGCGACCGCGAGCGCGATGGCCAGATCGATCGCGGGCTCGTCGATACGAGCGCCACCAGCGACATTGACGAACACGTCACACGTCGAGACAGCGAGACCCGCCTTGCGCTCGAGCACCGCGAGGATCATCGCGAGGCGCGACGAGTCCACGCCCGTGCAAGTGCGTCGAGGAGAGCCTCCGCCAGCAGAGCCTACGAGCGCTTGTATCTCGACGAGGAGGCTACGCGAGCCTTCGCTCGTCGCTGCGATGACGCTTCCAGAGGCGTTGATCGGCCGCTCGGCGAGGAACAGCTTGCTCGGAGAGTCCACCTCGCGCAGCCCTTCGCTCGTCATCTCGAAGACGCCGACCTCGGTCGCGCTGCCGAAGCGGTTCTTCTGCGCGCGGAGCGTTCGGAGCGAATGCCCGCGATCGCCCTCGAAGGCGAGGACGGTGTCGACGATGTGCTCGAGCACCTTCGGCCCCGCGATCGCGCCGTCCTTGGTGACGTGACCCACGAGGAATGTCGCGATGCCATCTCTCTTGGCGCGCTCGACGAAGCGCGCTGCGACCTCTCTGAGCTGGCTCACCGTGCCGGCGGCGCTCTCCATGGATTGCGCGCGCATCGTTTGGACGCTGTCGACGACGAGCGCGCGTGGCTTGGACTCGTCGAGCGCTCGCTCGATCGCGTCGAGGTCGTTCTCCGCGAGCACCAGCAGGTCCTTGGAGCGCGCTACGCCAGCGAGCCTTCGAGCGCGGGCGGCGGTCTGTCCTGCGCTCTCTTCTCCCGAGACGTAGAGCGCGCGACAACCCTTGTCGGCGAGGCCTGCTAGCGCCTGCATCAAGAGCGTCGACTTGCCGACGCCAGGATCTCCACCAACGAGCACGACGCCGCCCAACACAGCGCCGCCGCCCAACACGCGATCGAGCTCGTTGACTCCGGTCGGAACACGCGCAGCTCCGTCTTCGGCGATCTCGCTGATCGCTTGCACCTTCGACGCGCCTGGACCGGCTAGTTTTCCGAGCCTTTTGCGATCGGCCTCCTCGACGAGAGTGTTCCACGCGCTGCACGAGGTGCACCTCCCCATCCACCGGGGGAACGCCGCGCCGCACGCTTGGCAAACAAAACTAGTCGAGGTCTTCGCCATTCTACGAGCTCATCGACCGTGCTTGGCTGTGGTTGCGGAAGAAGCGCTCGATGATCTCGTAGCCCTCGTGTACGAGCGCGAGCGAGGTGGATTCGTTCTTCTTGTGCGCCTGCGCGTTCTCGCCAGGACCGAAGTTCACGGCCGCGACTCCGATCTGCGCGAAGCGCGCGACGTCCGTCCACGCTTGCTTGCGCTCGACCCCTCGCACGCCGCACTGCTCGAGCGCGTGCACGAGCGGGTGGTCGCGAAAAGGCATCGCCGCCGGGCTCAGATCCGTAAACTCGATCTGCGCGCGCTCGCCAACCATCGCGACGAGACGAGCCTTGCTCTCTTCGATGGAGTGGATGGGCGCGAACCTGTGGTTCAAGTTCAAGACGAAGCGATCTGGCACGACGTTGCGCCCGCGTCCGCCGTCGTTTGCGCGCGTGATGGTCGTGACCGTGCGGTACACCATCCCGTCGACGATGGCCTCTTCGGGCTGAATTTGGCCTACTTCAGCGATGAAGCCCGCTGCTTTGGTGATCGCGCTCTGGCCCTCCCACGGACGCGCGCTGTGCGCGGTCTTGCCCTCGAAGGTCACGGTCGCGTGGATCGATCCGGTGCACCCGAGGTGAAGTTTGTTGTCGCTCGGCTCCATGCAAATCGCGAGATCTACATGGCCAAGCTCGGGATCCTGCGCGAGCACCGGACCCAGCTCGTTCTCTGCGAAGGGTCCCTCCTCACGCGCGTAAAAGACCAGCGTCACCGAACAGGAGATCACCGAGCGATCCATGGTCTCCGCGATCGCGAGCATGACCGCGAGGCCGCTCTTCATGTCCGCAGCGCCCGAGCCCACGCAGCGATCTCCGTCGAGGTGCGCCGGGCCGTTCTCCGTGCGCACCGTGTCCGTATGACCGACGAGGGCGACGTGCGGCGCGCCTTCTTTGCGGAACAGCGGCACCACGATCGAGTCCGAGTAGCGGCGCACGGGAGCAGCCAATTGCAGCCGGTTCACGCGTTCTTCGATCGCGTCGCAGAGGGCCTTCTCTTCGCCGATTGGAGACGCAATCGCGCACAGCCACAGGAGCGTCTCGTCGAGCAGCTTCTTCGGCGTCGTCATCTTCAAACCGGAACCGCGAAGTCGCGGAGCGCTTGGTTCAGGCTCACCTTCTTGTCGGTCGACTCCGTGCGCTGTCCGATGATCAACGCGCAAGGAACACCGAACTCGCCCGCGGGAAACTTCTTGTTGCGCACGCCGGGGATCACGACGCTCCGGGGCGGCACCTTGCCGCGAAGCTCGACCACCTCGCTGCCCGTCACGTCGTAGATCGCGGTCGAGCCTGTGAGCACGACGCCAGCTCCGATGACGGCGAGGTCGCCGACGATCGTACCCTCGACGATGACGACTCGCGATCCCACGAACACTCCATCACCGAGGATCACCGGACGCGCGCTCGGCGGCTCGAGCACTCCGCCGATGCCGACGCCGCCCGCGAGGTGGCAGTCTTTGCCGATCTGCGCGCAGCTCCCGACGGTGGCCCAAGTGTCGACCATCGTTCCAGCGCCGACGCGCGCTCCGATGTTGACGTAGCCGGGCATCACGATCGCACCAGCCTCCAAGAACGCGCCTCGGCGCACCACCCCGGGAGGCACCACGCGCACATTGGCGCGATCGAGGTTCTTCTTGAGCGGGATCTTGTCGTAGAACTCGAACGGACCGACCTCGAGCTTTTCCATCTTTTGAAGCGAAAAGTAGAGGAGGATGGCCTGCTTCACCCAGGCGTGCGTCGTCCACGCGTCCCAGGCTTCGTTTGGGCCTGGCGGCGACGCCACGCGAAGCTCGCCGAGATCCAGCGCGTCGATCGTCGCGAAGACCGCGTCCGAATTCTCTTTTGAAGCGAGGAGCGAGCGGTCGGCGAAGGCCGCCTCTACGAGAGCGCGCAGCGATTCCATGGCGCGATCGGTAGCACGGGGGTGCCGCGCTTCCATTGACTCAATGCAGAGGCAGCGTGATCACGATCGCGTCGCCGTCACGTCGAAGATCGATGCCCGCGGCTGCGGCAGCGCGCGTAGCGACGTCCTCGGTGGGCTCGATCAGGCGGAGGACGCGGACCGCGACACGAGGTGACGCCGGCTCATCGCGAGGCTCGACCCGCACGATCGCGCGCCGATCCAAGACCTCTGTCGTCACCATGAGCGCCGAGCCCGAGGGCTTGTACGCGATCGAGACCGCCAGCGCGATCACACGAGACGCGATCTGCGGATCGCACACGACCACCGCGTCCGGGACGTTCGCAGAGACCTGCACGTCCGCTGTCGCCTCGGCCCGCAGGGCGAGCGCCATCTGCAGCGACTCGCGCGCGAGCATCGCGAGGGGCAGCTCGATGGGCGCTGGGCTCTGCGAGCGCTCGGCAAGATCGAGCAACTCAGCCGCAGCCGCCAGATCCGCGCTCGCCTTGGCGATGAAGCTGTCCCCGAGGGCGATGCGCTCGGAGGTGGTCGTCGGCACGGCCTGTGTCAGCAGCTGATCGAGCTCGTCGATGCGGCGAAGCGCGAACGCAGCGAGCCTGTCGTACGTCGCTGGCGTTTGGAGGAACGCATCGCGCAGCGTGGCACAGGCATTTCCGATCTCCGAGAGCACGCTCGCGAGCAGCGCCTCTTCCACGGAGCTCGATCGCATGAGCGTCTCGAAGTTGCGAACCGCTGCCAGCGCATCACGAACGCGGCCGCTGTTGATAGACATCGACGGCGCCGGACCGCTCGATCGAGAGCGCGGGCTCGAGGCTGGGATCTCCGTCAGCCGAGAGTCTGTTCCGGGATCCGACTTACGTGTGGCCATGATGGGATTTTGGATCGTTGCACGAGCGAGAAACAGCGTAGCCAAGAGAGCGTCCCACCAACTCTCTTGGGACCAGGTACTGACTGTACCTAGACGGCGAAGAAATCAGGCTGTCGGAGCGACTCGGTTGGCCGCAAAGAAGTACGCGATCTCGTTCTTCGCGTTCGCCAGCGAATCCGAGCCGTGCACCGCGTTCTCCCCGACGTTCGCGCCGAAGAGCTTGCGAATCGTGCCGGCGTCGGCCTTCACGGGGTCTGTCGCGCCCATCACACCGCGATACTTCGCGACGGCATCATCGCGCTCGAGCACGGCGATGATCACGGGCGAGCGAGTCATGAACGTGACGAGCTCACCGAAGAAGGGGCGGTCTTTGTGGACGGCGTAGAAGCCCTCTGCGACGACCTTCGAGAGGTGCGTCTTCTCGAGCGCGACGACCGAGAAGCCAGCGGTCTCTAGGAGAGCGAGGATTGCGCCGCCTGTCTTCTTCTCGACGGCGTCTGGCTTGATGATGCACAAGGTACGTTCGGTGGCCATTGGGTGCGCTTCTAATAGGGAATCGCAGACGAGAACGCAAACACTTCGCAACGGTTCTCTGAGTCGCTACGGTCCTAGAGCATGGGTGCGCCGAGCAACGACGTGATCATCATCGGCGGTGGGCACAACGGGCTCGTCGCCGCGATCGTGCTGGCTCGAGCCGGACGCAAGGTCACCGTACTCGAGCAACAGAGCGTGATGGGTGGCGCGGTGCGGACGGAGTATCCGTTCGCGAAGGCACCGCAGCTCGGCGCTTCGACGGGAGCGTACCTGCTGGGCCTGATGCCGCCGGAGCTGCTCGCCGAGCTGGGCGTCGAGATCCCAGTCATGCGGCGGGACCCGCACTACTTCTTACCCACGACCGACGGGCGTTACTTGCTGCTCGGCTCCGACGAGGCGGCCACCGAGCGACAGATGCTCGAGTTCTTTTCGAGAGAAGATTGGAAGGCGCATGTCGCGATGCAGAGAGAGGTCGCCCTCCTCCGAGAGGACGTCGCGCCCACGTGGATGATGGATCCGCTCTCCATCGAAGAGACCGCCGAGCGACATGTTCGCAAGGAGCTCCGCGCGGCGTTCGTCGACCTGTGTCGCAAGCCCGTCGGTCACTACCTAGATCGGTGGGGCTTCAAGAGCGACCTATTAAAGGCCATGTACGCGACGACGGACGGATTCTCAGGCGCGTACGGTTCTTGGGATACGCCGGGCACCGGGATGAATTTTCTCGCTCACAACATGTGCAGGCTCCCCGGATCGGGAGGCAGCTGGATGATCGTCAAGGGCGGAATGGGGACCGTAGCTCGCGTCCTGTCGGAGCGCGCGAGCTCGCTGGGTGTTTCGCTTGAAACGAACAGGCGAGTGAGCGCCATCGTCATGGAGAGCGGCGTCGCTGTCGGAGTGAGCCTTCAGGATGGATCCGAGATGCGCGCGCGCGCCGTGCTCACGAACGCAGACCCCTTCACGATGCGCGAGTTGGTGGGACGCGAGCGATTGCCCGAGCCCTACAACGCTCGACTCGACGAGTACGCAAGCAAACCTGGCTCGACGATGAAGGTGAACCTCGCTCTGCGCGGCCTCCCGAAGTTCACGTGCTTGCCCGAGGACAAGGGACAGTACGGCCCCACGATCCACCTACTGCCCGACGAGAAGGACGTGATGCGGCACCTGAAAGAAGGCTTCGCGGCGGTGCAGCGCGGTGAGCTGTACGATTCGCCCACCATCGAGTGGTACCTCCACACGACAGTGGATCCATCGCTCAAGGATCCCCAAGGCAACCACAACAGCGCGCTCTTCGTGCAGTGGGTGCCGAGAGAGATCGCGGGCTCGACTTGGGAGAAGGAGGAGTCCGCCTACGTCGAGAAGCTGCTGGCGATCTGCGATCGGTTCGCGCCCGGCACGAGCGATCTGGTCGTGGACGTGATGGCGCTCCACCCGCGAAAAATCGAGGAGCACTTCGGCATCCGCGGCGGCCACATCCAACACGTCGACAACGGCTGGGGGTTCTCCGATCGATTGCCTTACCGCACGCCGATCGCTGGGCTTTACTCGTGCAGCGCCGCGACGCACCCAGGTGGAGGCGTCATCGGCGCTGGCGGTCGCAACGCCGCGATGTGCGTCCTCCGCGACCTCTGACCGCGACGCGCTGAGCGGTCAGCTCAACATCGACTTGAGCGTGCTCGCCATGTCGCTCGGCGTTGGCGCGACTTTGCATCCCGCCGAAAGCAGCGCGTCGATCTTCGCCGCGGCTGTTCCTTTACCTCCGCTGATGATCGCGCCGGCGTGGCCCATGCGCTTGCCTTCTGGCGCTGTCGTCCCTGCGATGAACGCGGCGACGGGCTTTTTCATGTGCGCCTTGATGTATTCGGCCCCGCGCTCTTCTGCGCCTCCGCCGATCTCTCCGATCATGATGACGCCGTGCGTGTCCGGATCCGCGTTGAACATCTCGAGCACGTCGACGAAGTCCATCCCGGCGACGGGGTCTCCGCCGATGCCGATGCAAGTCGACTGACCGATGCCGAGCGCGGTGAGCTGGCCGACCGCCTCGTACGTGAGCGTCCCAGACTTGCTGACCACGCCGATGTGGCCGCGCTTGTGGATGTGACCAGGCATGATGCCCATCTTGCACTCGGTGGGTGTGATGATGCCGGGGCAGTTCGGGCCGATGAGGCGCGTCTTGCCGTTCAGCGTCTCGAGCCGGCGACGCACCTTGAGCATGTCGATCACCGGGATCCCCTCCGTGATGCAGACGACGAGCTCAAGGCCCGCGTCGAACGCTTCGAGGATCGCGTCGGCCGCGCCGGGTGGCGGGACGAAGATGAGGCTCGCGTTGCAGCCCGTCTTCTCGACGGCTTGCTTGACCGTGTCGAACACCGGCACTTTCGCTTCAAAAGACTCTCCGCCGCGACCGGGCGTGACACCCGCGACCACCTGCGTGCCGTACTCCATGCACTGCTTGGCGTGGAAACCACCCGCAGAACCGGTGATGCCCTGGACGACGACGGCCGTATTTTTACCGACGATGATGCTCATTTCGAACCTCCGGTGACCGCGGCGACGATCTTCGCTGCGCCGTCGGCCATCGTGTCTGCGGGGATGATGGCGAGACCGCTCTCTCTCAAGATCTTCTTTCCAAGCTCCACGTTGGTTCCTTCCAAACGAACAACCACCGGCACCTTCAGTCCAAGGTTCTTGGCCGCGGCGACGACCCCCATCGCGATGACGTCGCACTTCATGATGCCGCCGAAGATGTTGACGAAGATCGCTTTGACCTTGTCGCTCTTGAGGATCATCGAGAACGCCTTGGTGACTTGCTCTTGGTTGGCGCCGCCGCCGACGTCCAAGAAGTTCGCAGGCGCGACGCCGTATTTTTCGCCAGCGTGCTTGATGATGTCCATCGTCGCCATCGCGAGACCGGCGCCGTTGACGAGGCAACCGACGTTGCCGTCCAGCGACACGTAGTTGAGGCCGACGTCTTTGGCCTCGAGCTCGACGGGGTCCTCTTCGTCTTTGTCGAAGACCTCTGCCCACTGGGCCTTGTGTCGGAACTCTGCGTTGTCGTCCATGTTGACCTTCGCGTCGAGCGCGACCACATCACCGTTCTTGAGGACGACGAGCGGGTTGATCTCCACGAGCGAACAGTCTTCTTTGATCATCACCTCGTAGAGCGCGCCCATCAGCTTGACGAATTTGCCGACGGTCTCTTTGCTGTACTGCTGCAAACCAAGGCCGAACGCGAGCTCGCGCGCTTGGAAGGCGGAGAAGCCGACGATCGGGTCGATGTGCACCGTGAGGATTTTCTCGGGCGTGTGCTCGGCGACCTTCTCGATCTCCATGCCGCCCTCGGTGGAGGCCATGAAGGCGATGCGCCGGCGATCACGATCGATCACGGCGCCAAGATAGAGCTCCTTCACCATCTCGAGACCCTGCTCGATGTAGAGGTGTCGGACCTTCTGCCCTGCGGGACCCGTTTGGTGCGTGATGAGCTGCATGCCGAGGATCTTTTGCGCGAGCTCTTTCGCCTCTGCGGCTCCGCCCTTCGCGACCTTCACGCCGCCGCCCTTGCCGCGTCCGCCTGCGTGGATCTGCGCTTTGACGACGACGACGTTGCTCTTCGTCTCCTCGATCAACCGCTTGGCTACGGCCTCAGCCTCAAGGACGGTGTGCGCCGGGTACCCCTTGGGGATCGGAACGCCGTACTTCGCGAAGATCAGCTTGCCCTGGTATTCGTGGATTTTCACGTCAGACCGAGTAGCACGCGAGGCGTGTGTGAGAAAAGGCTCGTCGAATGACACGGCTCATCACGATTTACTTCAGCCACTACTGCGAAAAGGCGCGCTGGGCGCTCGAGCGGGCGCGCGTCGATTTCGTGGAGGAGCCGCACGTGCCTGGCATCTCGGGGATCGCGTCGAAGGTTGCGCGAGGCAATCGGAGCGTCCCGGTGCTGATCGATGGGGCTACGGTTCTCAAGGAGTCGGCGGACATCGTTCGCTGGGCAGATGCGTCTTTGTACCCAGAGGGTGACACGGACGTCGCTGCGCTCTGCGAGACGTTCGATCGCAAGCTCGGTCCCGCCACGCGACGGGTGGCTTACGGTCGTGTGCTGCAGCTGCCGAGCGAGCAGTTGGGTGTGGTGTTCGGCTTCGGGCTCCCTCGTTGGGAGGCGCATCTCGGCCGCACGCTCGCGTTCGCGCTCGCGGCGTTGATCAGGCGAAGCCTCCACGTGACTCCCGAAGGCGTGGAGCGGTCGCGGGGCGCCATCGACGAGGTGTTCGCGACGGTCGCGGAGCGCTTGAAGGACGGGCGACGGTATTTGTGTGGTGATGCGTTCACTGCTGCGGACCTCACGTTCGCTGCGCTCGCTGCGCCCGTGGTCGCACCCGATTTCTATGCTCGGTTCTTTCCGTCCGAGGTGATGGCGCTGATCAAAGACGACATCACAGGACCCTATAGAGACTCCGTCGCGTTCGCGCACGCGAGGCGAATGTACGAACTGCACCGCTGAGCGACCAGAGCTTGGTCAACTGGATCGCGATTTCCCCCTGATCGCAGCCGGATCGTCGTGATCGACGCGACCATCGACGACGCGCGCGACGATCTCGCCCTCACGACTCACGATCATGGAGCCGCCCTGCCCTGCGATGCGCGGCGCTCCGACTCCCCAGTTCGCGTTGACGATCGCGACGTCGTACTTGCGTGCGAGCGCGCAGAGCATCGTCGCGCGAGTGTCTGGTTCTTCGACCCACGCGCTTGGGAACAGCAGCACGTCTGCGAGTACGAGCTCGCGCGCGGCCTCGACGTCCAAGAAGTGGACGTCGAAGCAAATCGCGAGCGTGAAGAGGCGCGCGCCGATCGCGAAGGTGGGATAGGGCAACGCGCCTTCGGTCGCCCATGTCTCTGGATCCCAAGGGTGTCGCTTGCGATAGCGCAAGAACCGGCGACCTTCTGGATCGAAGCCGAGCATGGTGTTGTACACGCGCTCGCCATCGCGTTCGACGAGCGGTCCGACGAGGTGCACACGGTGCTTGCGCGCGAGCGCTCGTAACGCGCTGGCTGTCTCGCCCTCTGCGTCCTCGGCGAAGCGCGTGAGATCGTAGTCGCCTTCCACAGAGACGTATCCGGTCAGCGACGCCTCGGGCAACAGCACGAGATCCGACTTGTTGGAGAGCGCACGATCGACTCGCTCGAGCTGACCGGCGACGTCATCGAAGACCGCCGGGAGCTCGAGCGCGCTGACACGCATCTCTCACTGACCGCGCTTGGACTTCTCGAGCGCGGCGAGGCGCTTGTTCAACGCGTCGATCTCTTCTTGCTGCTTTTGCACCGTGGCCAGCAGCATGGACGTGTACCCATACTCATCCACGTGAGTGCGGTCCGACTGCACGGCGGGGCTATTTTCAGGCTGATCGTCGATGATGAAGCCTAGGTGCTTCTTGTGATCGTCTGCTTCGACCTTGTAGCGATACGTCGCGAGCGGGATCGACAGCGCCTCGTCGGCGAGCTCGTCTCGCTCCGCGCGGCTGACGTAGCCGATGTCCTTCTTGAACTCGCGCCGCGAGATCGTGCCGCTGTTGCACGTGAGGCCCACCGAGTCTTGGGTGCACTTGTTCAACGTCCCGTCACAGAAGCACTTCGCCATACAAGCGCAGGTCGGGGTCCCGTTGCATGCAGGAGGAATCATCGTGCAGCCGACTTGCTTCGGTTGCAGCCTGTTGTCGGTCAGACAAACAGTCCCTGGTGGGCACGGCGTGGCGCAGTCTCCCCCCGGAGGCGTGCAATCGACGCTGGCGTCGGTCTTCGAGCCGTCTTGCCCGCTGCCTGAGTCAGTGCTGCCTGCGTCGGTCGCAGTGGCGTCTTTGTTGTTCGAGCCGTCCACACCGCCACCATCCGTGTTGGCCGGTGTGAACGTGTCGCCGCCGCACGCCGCGACGATCACCGCGAAGCTGACGAAGATAGGTGCAATGCGCATAAAAGCCTCCCTTCCAAGCCTAGCTCAACTTGATGCCGCCTTCGGCGGACATCAACGCTAGGGGGGTGCCGTTGGCACGCCCCAGATTAGGGGGTCTTCTTGCAGACGTCGACCACTGACTGGACGCTCTTGGCGCTCTTCTCCAGCATGCCCTTCTCCTCGTCCGTGAGCGAGATTTGGATGATCTTCTCGACGCCTTGCGCGCCGATGATCGCGGGGACGCCGATGAAGAGATCGCTATAGCCGAACTCTCCGTCGAGGAACGCGGCGCACGCGAGCAGGCGCTTCTGATCGAGGAGATACGCCTCGGCCATCGCGACCGCCGCCGACGCGGGCGCGTAATACGCGCTCGTGCCCATCAGGTTCACGATCTCGCCGCCGCCCTTGCGGGTGCGCTCGATGATCGCCTGGAGCTTGTCCTTCGCGATGAAATGCGAAGCGGGGATGCCGTTGATGGTCGTCATCGAGAGCACCGGGACCATGTCGTCACCGTGGCCGCCGAGGACCATCGCGCGCACGTCCTTCACGCTGACGCCCGCCTCGCGCGCGAGGAAGAGCTGGAAGCGCGCGCTGTCGAGGACGCCCGCCATGCCCGCGACCATGCCCTTGGGGCAGCCGGTCACGCGCTTGTATTCGTAG